>NZ_JAIXMK010000210.1:0-6625 GCF_020328095.1 Streptomyces sichuanensis | reverse complement strand
CAGTACAGGTGGTGCGAACCCCATTCGTCGCTGACCCAGTCCTTCTCCGGGTCCCAGAACGGGCCCGCCTCCAGGCACACCACGCGCCAGCCGGCGTGCGCGAGCCGCTGGGCGAACGCGGCGCCGCCCGCGCCACAGCCCACCACCGCCATGTCCACCTCGTCGGCGTCGTCGAAGGACCGCATCCGCTCGCGCATCCGCGTCACGTGCGGCAGCCAGGCCGAGGCGTTGCGACGCCGCACGTCACCCTGCGGGCGGGCCGACTCCCGCACCGTCCGCCACCACGCACCGCTCACGACGGACCCCCGCACGTCGCGCCCGTGCCCGTGCCGGCGCCCGCGCCGCCGTTCGTGCTCACCGTGGGGCCTCCCACGTCTCGCGGCGCCCCCGGCCCAGCCGCACATAGCCGCGGGGGTAGGCGGGACCGCCGAAACCGATCTCGTCCCAGGCGGAGGGATGGGCGTAATACGCCTCGCAGGCGTAGCGCGTCCACAGCGACCAGACGTGGGCCGCGGGCATCCCGTACCAGTCGCGGCCGCCCAGCTGCAGCACGTGCCGCAGCAACCGGTCCCGGTCGCCGTGGCCGAGCTCGGCGAAGACCCGCCCGTCGTGCCGTACGCGCGCCTCCTCGTCCAGGGCGGCCAGCGAGCGCCGCCACGCCTCCGGGTCCTCGGGGACGTCCGCGTAGCGCCAGCCGTCCCCCTCACCCGTGGCCAGCCGGGCGTCGATGACCGACAGCACGGGCACCGGCGGGTCCTCGGCGGACCGTGCCAGGATCAGGTCGAGCAGCGCCTCGGCCGCCGCCTCCTCCGCAGGGGTGAAGAAGCGCAGCGACGGCTGCCGGCACGGGCCCAGCCGGGCCAGCACCACCCCGGCCGTCGCGGTGTCCCACGTCGGCGCCCGCCCCGCCGCCCCGGCGTCGTCGCCCAGTCGTGTGCCCGTCATCGCCCCGGCCGCCTCACCGCTCCCGCCGCAGCTCGCTGGCCAGCAGCCCCATGCCGCCCACCATGCTCATCAGCAGCGGTGCGAACAGGGGCGGGCCCAGCTCGACGTTGTAGCGGGCCATGCGCCAGCCACCGGGCTTCTGGGCGATGCCCCGCACGTGCAGATACGTGCCCTGCAGGCCGTTGGCGGCGATCGCCGCCGAGGCCAGCGGCAGCGCGGTGCGCGCGGCCCGCTCGTCGGCGAAACCGGCCACGCCGGCCGCCAGCCCCACCGGGCCCAGCAGCACCGGCCACCACATCACCCGGTTCCCGAACCCGGCCCGGTCGTGCTCCAGGAAGACCTCCGCGGCCGTCACCACCGAACCGGCGGCCATCAGCAGCGACAGCGACCGCTGCAACCGCCCGTGCCGCACGTCGTACCGCGCGCGCCGCAACCCGCCGCGCCGGCCGGGCCGGCGGCGCCGCGTCACCGCTCGTCCTCCTCCGCGGAGGAGGACTTCTTCCGGTGGGGCAGGAACTCCTGCATCTTCGCCTTGATGCCCTGCCGCAGCATGCCCTTGCGATCCGCGTCGCCCTTGAGGAGGGCCGCGGCCGTGGCCTCGATCTGGTCCCAGTCCGCGTGCGGCGGAATGGGCGGCACCGCCGGGTCGGTGACGAACTCCACCACGGCCGGGCGCTTCCCGGTGAGCGCCTCGCGCCAGGCGTCCTCGACCTCGTCCGGCTTCTCCACCCGGATCCCGGTCAGTCCCAGCATCCTGGCGAACTCCGCGTAGGAGACGTCGGGCAGCTCCTGCGAGGGCAGGAACTGCGGGGCGCCGCCCATGGCGCGCATCTCCCACGTCACCTGGTTCAGGTCACGGTTGTTCCACACACCGACCACCAGCCGCGAGTCCTCCCACTGGTGCCGGTACTTGGCGACCGTGATCAGCTCGGCCATGCCGTTCATCTGCATCGCCCCGTCCCCCACCAGCGCCACCACCGGCCGGTTGGGGTGCGCGAACTTCGCGCCGATCGCGTACGGCACGCCGCAGCCCATCGTCGCGAGCGTCCCCGACAGCGAGCCGCGCATGGTGCCGCGCATGCGGATGTGACGCGCGTACCAGTTGGCGACCGAGCCGGAGTCGGAGGTGAGGATCGCATCGTCCGGCAGCAGCGGCGACAGCGCCGCCGCCACGTGCTCGGGGTTCACCGGCTCGGCACTCACCGCGGCCCGCCGCCGCATCACCTCCTTCCAGCGCTCGACGTGCGCGATCACCTCGCTCTGCCAGCCCCGCTGCTCCTTGCGCTCCAGCAGGGGGATCAGCCGCAGCAGCGTGGCCCGCGCGTCGCCGATCAGGTTGACCTCGTACGGGTAGCGCAGCCCGGCCATGTGCGGATCGAGCTCGATCTGCACCGCCCGCGCCTTGCCGAACTCCGGGAGGAACTGCGAATAGGGGAAGTTCGAGCCGATCGTCAGCAGCGTGTCGCAGTCCCGCATCAGCTCGTACGACGGCCGGGTGCCCAGCAGCCCGATCGAACCGGTGACGTACGGCAGCTCGTCGCTGAGCACGTCCATCCCCAGCAGCGCCTTGGCCACGCCCGCGCCGAGGATCTCGGCGACCTGCTCGACCTCCATCCGGGCGCCGGCCGCGCCCTGCCCCGCGAGGATCGCCACCTTCTTGCCGGCGTTGAGAAGCTCCGCGGCGCGGGCGAGCGACTCGTCCGAGGGCACCGCCTGCCAGCCGCTGCGGTCCAGGCTGGACGGCACCATCTTGAACGCGTGGGTGGGCGGCGAGTAGTCCAGCTCCTGCACGTCGGCGTGGATGATGACGGCGGTCGGAGCGCGCCGCGCATAGGCGGTGCGGATGGCCCGGTCGAGCACGTTCGGCAGCTGCTCGGGCACCGTCACCGTCTCCACGAAGTCGGAGGCGACGTCCTTGAAGAGGGTGTGCAGGTCCACCTCCTGCTGGTACGAGCCACCCATGGCCGAGCGGGCCGTCTGCCCCACGATCGCCAGCACCGGCACGTGGTCGAGCTTGGCGTCGTAGAGCCCGTTGAGCAGGTGGATGGCGCCCGGCCCCGAGGTCGCGGCGCACACCCCCAGCCGCCCGCTGAACTTGGCGTACCCCACTGCCTCGAACGCCGCCATCTCCTCGTGCCGCGCCTGGACGAACTGCGGCTGGTTGTCGGCCCGGCCCCAGGCCGCCAGCAGCCCGTTGATGCCGTCGCCCGGATACCCGAAGACCCGCTCCACACCCCACTCCCGCAGCCGGGCCAGGACGTAGTCGGACACCTGCTCGCTCATGCGTTCCTCTCCACCTGTCGCTCCGTCTGGACCGTGCGCGTGCGGGGCGTGTGTGACGTCGGGACGGGTAACCCCCGGCCGTCCCGATGAAACCTCCCGGTTTGCCGCCGCACGGGGTGGCGTCCCGCCCCGCCCGGCGCCATGTCCGATACTCGGGGCATGGCGGACCGGACCCCCCGGACCCCACCCGGCGGGCGAGCACCCACGCGGTGCGGAGAGGGAGCGGCGGTGCGAGGCGGTGCGGCGGCCGCGGCGGCGGAGATCCTGCTCTGGTGGGCCGCGCTCACCGCCCTGTGGGCCGTGCTGATCAGCGCGCCCGACCCGCTGGACCTGGAGATCGGCGCGGCCGCCGCGCTCCTCGCGGCCTTCGCCGCCCGGGGCGCCCGCAGGGCGGCGACCCGGTGAACGGCTGGCTGGCCGCCGCCTGCGCGCTCGTCGTCGGCGGGCTCTGCCCCAGCCTGTGGGGCGCCGCCCGCGGCACCACCGGCCGGCGCGTCGTCGCCCAGAACATGGCCACCCTCCTGCTGTGCCTGGTCTTCCTCCTGCTCGCACAGGGCTACAGCCGCCCCTCCTACGTCGACCTCGCCCTGGTCGTCTCCGTCCTCGGGCCCGCCGGCACCCTCGTCTTCGCCCGTCTGCTCGCCGAGGAGATCGAAAAGCACCCGCCCGGCGCACGGCTGCTGACCCCCGCCGTGGCGATCGGCGCGCCCGCCACCGTCGTGCCCCTGTGCATCGCCACCGGCCCGGGCCGCGCCACGGCCAAGCTGCTCGTCATCGGCGCCCTGCTGGTGGCCGGCGGGCTCGTCACCACCCGGGCGCTGCGCCGTGCGTGACGCCCTCGACGACGCCCTCCTCGTCGCCGGCCTGCTCCTCGTCGCGGCCGCCGCCACCGCGGCCGCACTGTGCCGCGACCCGGCCCGCCAGGCCGTCCTGCTCTCCCTGCTCGGCCTCGGCCTCGCCCTGCTCTTCACCGTGCTGCAGGCACCCGACGTGGGCCTGTCCCAGCTCGCCGTCGGCTCGGCGGTGACCCCGCTGATGCTCCTGCTGACGGTGCGCAAGGTACGGCGCCGGAAGCGGCCCGAGTGAGGGGGCGGACACGGCTGTGGCCACTGGCCGCCGGGCTGGCGGCCACGGCCGCCCTGCTCGTCACCGCCTGCCTGCGGCTGCCGCACTTCGGCGGCGACCGGCACCCCTACGGCGACCGGGCCGTGCGCACAGCCCTCCTCCAGCGCACCGCCAACACCGTCTCCTCCGTCAACTTCGACCAGCGCGCCCTCGACACCCTCGGCGAGGAGAGCATCCTCTTCGCGGCCGTCCTCGGCACCGTCGTCCTCCTGCGGCAGACCCGCGGCGAACACCGCGTCGCCCCGCAACCCGCATCCGTGGCGCCCCCGCTGCGCCGCTACGGCACGCTCGTGCTGCCCGTCGCACTGCTCGTCGGCCTGTACGTGATCGCGCACGGCCAGCTCAGCCCGGGCGGCGGCTTCCAGGGCGGGGTCGTCGTCGCCACCGCCCTGCACCTGCTGTACATCGCCGTCGACTACCGGGCCCTGGAACGGATCCGGCCGGTCGGCCCGTACGAGCTGGCCGACGGCGTCGGCGAGGCGGCGTACGTGCTGCTCGGCGCGGCCGGGCTGCTGGCCGGCTCCGCCTACCTGGCCAACACGCTGTCGCACGGCACGTTCAACACGATGGCCTCCGGCGGCACCGTCCCGCTCCTCAACGCCGCCGTCGGCATGGAGGTCGCCTCCGGCGTCGTCGTCCTCCTGGCCCACTTCCTCGGCCAGGCGCTGGAGATCGTCGGCGACGAGGGGGAGCGGACGTGAGCGTCCTGCCCTACCTCGTCGCCGTATGGATCTTCCTGATCGGCGTGTACGGCATGGCCACCAGCCGCCACCTCGTGCACGCCGTCGGCTGTCTCGCCGTCACCCAGTCCTCCACGTACGTGCTGCTGCTGGCCGTCGGCTACCGCCGCGGCGGCACCGCGCCCGTCTTCTCCGACATCCCGGTCGGCACGCCCGTCGTCGACCCGGTCGTCCAGGCCCTGGCCCTCACCGACGTCGTGGTCGGCGCCACCGTGACCGCCCTCCTGCTCGCCCTGGTCGTCCAGACCGACAAGCGGCACGGGACCGTGGACCCGGACGAGCTGACCGAACTCAAGGGCTGAGCGGCGATGGAGCAGCTCCTCCCGCTGATCGTGACGGTGCCGCTGCTGGGCGCCGCACTGCTGGTCGGCGCAGGCCGCCGGATGCCGCGGCCGGTGGCGGAAGCGGTGGCCTGCGCCGCCGCGGGCACCTCCGCGGCCCTGGCCGTCGCCGCGCTCGCCCACGGGGGCAGCGAGGTCGTCTGGGTGGGCGGCTGGCGCCCGGAGGGCGGGCACAGCGTGGGCATCGTGCTCGTCGGCGACCGCGTCGGCACGGGACTCGCCGCGCTGACCTCGCTGCTGATCGTGGCCGTCCTCACCTACTCCCGCCGCTACTTCGAACAGCCCCCGCACGCCCATCCGGGGGCCTTCCCCGCCATGATCCTTCTGTTCCAGGCGGGCATGTGCGGCTTCGCGCTCACCGGCGACCTCTTCAACGCCTTCGTCTTCTTCGAGCTCATGGGCGTCATCGCCTACGCCCTGACCGGCTACCGCGTCGAGGAGGCGCGACCGGTGCAGGGGGCCCTCGCCTTCGGCTTCGTCAACTCCCTCGGCGGATACGCCTGCCTGACGGGCATCGCCCTGCTCTACGCGCGGACGGGCGAGCTGGGCATGGCGCAGACCGGCCGCGCACTGGACGCGGTGCCCGGCCCGGACGCCCTGGTCGTCGCCGCGTTCGTCCTGATCCTGACCGGACTACTGGTCAAGGCGGCCGCCGTGCCCTTCCACTTCTGGCTCGCCGACGCCCACGCGGTGGCCCCCACGCCCGTGTGCATGCTGCTCTCGGGCGTCATGGTGGAGATGGGCGTGTACGGCGTCGCGCGCGTCCACGCGACCGTCTTCGGCGGGCCCGGCGGCATCCCCGCGGACGACGCCCGCCGCGCGCTGCTGGTCCTCGGCGTGGCGACCGCGGCAACGGGCGCGGTGATGTGCTGGCAGCAGCGGCACGTGAAGCGGCTGCTGGCCTTCTCGACGGTCGCCCACACCGGGCTGTTCCTCACCGGCGTCGCCCTGCTGACACCGGAAGCGCTCGCGGGCACCTGCCTGTACGTCCTCGGGCACGCCGGCGCCAAGGCCGCGCTGTTCGCCTGCACCGGCATCCTGCTCGACCGGCACGGCAGCGTCGACGAGCACGAACTGCACGGCCGGGGGCGGGGCACGGCGGGCATCGGCCTGCTCTTCGCCCTGGGCGGCCTCGCGCTGGCCGGGCTCCCGCCCTTCGGCACGGGACTGGGCAAGGCCCTGGTGGAGGAG
>NZ_JAIXMK010000021.1:0-122668 GCF_020328095.1 Streptomyces sichuanensis | reverse complement strand
GGGGGGGGGCGGGCCCTTCTGGGGGCTGCAATATTTACGGCCCCCGCAGCCGTAGCGCGAACCGCCTCCGTAGCCGCAAATATCGCTTTACGCCCCCTGCCAGGGCCCACCCCACCCCGGCCCCTCCGGTCCGTCGCCCGCAGGGCCCACCGCCGTGCGCACGGCACGGCCGGTCAGCGATGCTCCTCGGGCGGGGAAACCGGCTCCTGAGGGGTGAAGTCCGGCACGAGACCGCCACCCGAGTCCTTCAGGGCCGCCCACCGCCGTCGCCTCGCGGCCGGATCGTGCCAGGCGTCCGGCGCGTCGAGCGGCCCCCGGGACGGCGGAGGCGGTGACTTGTGGCGGGGCTTGTCACGGCGGGCCGTCTTCCGCCGAGGCGGCCGCCAGCGACGACGTCGCTCACCCCGCAAAGCGCCCTCGACGGACTCGGCCGCCTCCGCCGGCGGTGCCGCGTTCGGCTGGGGCAGTACGGGCAGCGTCTCCGGTTCGTACGCCACCTGCTCCGGCGCGAGCTCCGCCGCCCCCCGCGCACCGAAGCCGAAATAGCCCGCGAGGGCCCGCCACCACGAGCGCGGGGGCTCGTCGTCACACTGCTCCGCTTCCGGATCCAGATCAGGGGCGGGGACAGGGTCAGAGACCGGGTCGGGCGACTCGGCCTCAGCCTCGCCCTCCGCGTCGGGTTCCGACGCCGACGGCGACACCACGGACGGCGGCGTCGAGACCGCCAGACCCAGCGCGTGCCCCACGCGCCGCCATCCCTTCAAGACCACGTCGTCGCTTTCACCGCGGCGCGCGATGTCCGCAAGCCCACGGCGCGCGGCAGAAACTTCACGCCTCCAGCGCACCACCAAGGCGCCCGGGACACCGATTGCAGCCGCCCAGGCGGCGGCCGCCGCGCCCGTGCGCCAACAGTTCGGGCCGAAGTCGGCCAGCACGGCGTTGCCGAGCGACCCCGCCGACGCGTACGCCAGAACGACCATCAAGGCCCCGCACACCACCGCTCCCAACAGCGCGGTAGCGGCGACTTCCCGGCGCCCCACCCGCCCCAGGCCCCCGGCAACGCCGCGCTTCGGCACGGCAGCCCGGGCCACCACCACCCCTGCCCCCGCGACCACCGCAGCCGCGCCCGCCAGCGCCAGTGGTCCGGCCTGGCCCGGCGCCGGGAGCGCCGCGAGCAGCGGGAAGCGCGGCAGCACGGGACGGGCCGTCACCAGCCCCAGCGGTGCGACGAGGCTGCCCGCCCCCACCGTGAACCCCGGCCCGAGCCCGTACGCCGCTGCCCAGACCACTGCATTGGGCAGCAGGGCCGCACTCAGCAGGCCCACCGCCACCCGCCCCGACCAGCGCGGGGCCAGTTGGACGAACGCTTCCTGCGCCTCACCCGACTGCAGGGCGAGCGACACGGCCACGAGCAGGAACCCGCCGCCGAGCAGCACCCCGGTCGCGAGCGCCCCGGTGCGCACGACCGCGGTCAGCCGGGCGCGGGTGAGCCACCGGCGCACGAACCCCGGCACCACCCGGCACAGCAGTGGCGACGCGCTCCAGCCCGGGCGTCCGGCGGCCCGCCAGACGCCGGCGGCGATGAATCCGCCCGCGACCAGCGGCAGGTGCACCAGCGCGCTGAGCGGCGCTACCCGCAGTGGGCCCGACCACGCGTACAGCGCCGCGGCGAGGCCCACCAGCAGGTAGCCGCCGAGCATGGCGGTGAAGGCGACGCGGGGCAGCGGCCCGGGCTCGTCCGGGGCCGCGCTCTCGGGGGGTTCGAGTGCGTGCCGGGCCGCGCGGTAGAGCAGGGTGCAGGGCACGACCGACAGCAGCAGCGGCGTCAGCCCGAGCGGCGCGGGGCCGCCGGAGAGCGTCTCGGTCCGTACGAGCGAGGCGCCATGGGCCAGCAGCCACAGGTCGGCGGCGATGCGCAGCGCACCGGCGGGACCGTTGTCGGGGTACGGCGAGGTGATCCACAGGGCCAGGACGATCATGGAGATGGTCCCGATGCCCAGCCCGGCGGCGAGCATCCCGCCGAAGAACACCGTGGACGCCGCGGACGACGGCCCGGTCACGGCGGACCGGGGCCACGACGGGGACGGCGGTCCGTGATCGGCGTATTGGCTCACGGGGCCATGCTGCCAATAACACGGCTTTCCGTCCGGTAGCTGGCAAATGACCGTCGTGTCGCTTGTATGGCAAGGAATACACCTATGACCGTTTCGTAAAACCGCCATGTCGTGCAGACGGCCGTGGGCCCGCCCCCCGGGAGGGGGACGGGCCCACGGCCTGAAGTGTGACGCACCGGCCCGAAGGCCGAAGACCGGGCGAGGTCGGAACGTCAGCGACGACGACGTCGTCAGCCGGCCAGCGCGGCCAGGGCGGCACGCGCGAGGCGAGCCGTCTCGGACGGGGTCTTGCCGACCTTCACGCCCGCGGCCTCAAGGGCCTCCTGCTTCGCCTGCGCGGTGCCGGAGGAACCGGACACGATCGCACCGGCGTGACCCATGGTCTTGCCCTCGGGCGCGGTGAAGCCGGCCACGTAGCCGACGACCGGCTTGGTGACGTGCTCCTTGATGAAGTCCGCAGCCCGCTCCTCGGCGTCGCCGCCGATCTCGCCGATCATGACGATCATGTCGGTGTCGGGGTCGGCCTCGAACGCCTTGAGGGCGTCGATGTGGGTGGTGCCGATGATCGGGTCGCCACCGATGCCGACGCAGGACGAGAAGCCGAGGTCACGGAGCTCGTACATCATCTGGTAGGTCAGCGTGCCGGACTTGGACACGAGACCGATGCGGCCGGGCTTGGTGATGTCGGCCGGGATGATGCCCGCGTTGGACTGGCCGGGGCTGATGAGACCCGGGCAGTTGGGGCCGATGATGCGGGTCTTGTTGCCCGTGGCCTGGGCGAGCGCCCAGAACTGCGCGGTGTCGTGGACCGCGACGCCCTCGGTGATCACGACGGCCAGCGGGATCTCGGCCTCGATGGCCTCGACGACCGCGTCCTTGGTGAACTTCTCCGGGACGAAGATGACCGTGACGTCGGCGCCGGTCTTCTCCATCGCGTCCTTGACGGTGCCGAAGACGGGGACCTCGGTGCCGTCGAAGTCGACGGTCTGGCCGGCCTTGCGCGGGTTCACGCCGCCGACGATGTTGGTGCCGGAAGCCAGCATGCGCTTGGTGTGCTTCTGGCCCTCGGAGCCGGTCATGCCCTGGACGATGACCTTGCTGTCCTTGGTGAGGAAGATAGCCATGGTGTTCTTGTGACCTCGTTCCTTACTTCGCAGCCAGCTCGGCGGCGCGCTCGGCGGCGCCGTCCATGGTGTCCACCTGCTGCACCAGCGGGTGGTTGGCGTCGGTCAGGATCTTGCGACCCAGCTCCGCGTTGTTGCCGTCGAGGCGGACGACCAGCGGCTTGCTGACGTCCTCGCCCTTGGACTTGAGCAGCTCCAGGGCCTGGACGATGCCGTTGGCGACGGCGTCGCAGGCGGTGATGCCACCGAAGACGTTGACGAAGACGGACTTGACGTCCGGGTCGCCGAGGATGATCTCAAGGCCGTTGGCCATGACCTCGGCGGAGGCGCCGCCACCGATGTCGAGGAAGTTGGCGGGCTTGACGCCGCCGTGGTTCTCACCGGCGTAGGCGACGACGTCGAGGGTCGACATGACCAGACCCGCGCCGTTGCCGATGATGCCGACCTGACCGTCGAGCTTGACGTAGTTCAGGCCCTTGGCCTTGGCGGCCGCCTCAAGGGGGTTGGCCGCGGCCTTGTCCTCAAGCGCCTCGTGCTCCGGCTGGCGGAACTCGGCGTTGGCGTCCAGGGAGACCTTGCCGTCGAGGGCGATGACCTCGCCGCTGGCGACCTTGGCGAGCGGGTTGACCTCGACGAGGAGCGCGTCCTCGGCGACGAAGGTCTTCCACAGGGTCACCATGACCTCGGCGACCTTCTCGGCGACCTCGGCCGGGAACTGCGCCTGGGCGACGATCTCGCGGGCCTTCTCGATGGAGACGCCCTCGTTGGCGTCGACCGGCACCTTGGCGAGCTTCTCGGGGGTCGTCGCGGCGACCTCCTCGATGTCCATGCCGCCGGCGACCGAGGCCATGGCCAGGAAGGTGCGGTTGGTGCGGTCGAGGAGGTACGAGACGTAGTACTCCTCGGCGATCTCCGGAGCGGTCTCGGCGATCATCACCTTGTGGACCGTGTGGCCCTTGATGTCCATGCCGAGGATGTCCGTCGCGCGGGCGACGGCCTCGTCCGGGGTCGCGGCCAGCTTCACGCCGCCGGCCTTGCCGCGGCCGCCGACCTTCACCTGAGCCTTGACGACCGAACGGCCGCCCAGACGCTCAGTGGCCTCGCGCGCCGCCTCAGGCGTGTCGATGACTTCACCGGCCAGCACCGGTACACCGTGCTTGGCGAAGAGGTCCCTCGCCTGGTACTCGAACAGGTCCACGCGCGTCCGTCCCTTTTCCATGGATATCGCGGTTCGTTGTCTGCGCGGGCGTGCCGCGGGGCAGCGTGACGACGCGATCTTTTACGAGGGCGGCACACGTTCACCGTTGACGCGGCATGTCCGTCTCGCAGGTTATCCCCGAGGGCGGGGGCTCCCTAAATCACAGGTCACACTCTGGCCGTGATTACGCTCACAGATCCCGGCGGCGGCCGCACGTCCAGGGGTATACCTGATGGCCGCCTCACGCCTCCGGTATGGGGAGCGGGCGCTTCTCCAGGGCCGCGGCCATGACGTCGGGGAAGAGGTCCGGCGTGCAGGCGAAGGCCGGGGCGCCCAGGGCCGCCAGCGCCGCCGCGTGATCGGCGTCGTAGGCGGGAGCCCCCTCGTCGGAGAGCGCCAGCAGGGTGACGAACTGGACGCCGGACGCCTTCATCGCCGCCACCCGCTTGAGCATCTCGTCACGGATGCCGCCCTCGTAGAGATCACTGATGAGGACGACAACGGTCTCGGCCGGCCGGGTGATCCGCGACTGGCAGTAGGCGAGCGCGCGGTTGATGTCCGTGCCGCCGCCGAGCTGGGTGCCGAAGAGCACGTCCACGGGGTCGGTCAGCTGCTCGGTGAGGTCCACGACGGAGGTGTCGAAGACGACGAGGCGGGTGTCGAGGGCCCGCATCGAGGCGAGCACGGCGCCGAAGACGGAGGCGTAGACGACGGAGGCGGCCATCGAGCCGGACTGGTCGATGCAGAGGATCACCTCTTTCTTCACCGACTGCGCGGCGCGGCCGTAGCCGATGAGGCGTTCCGGGACGACCGTGCGGTACCCGGGCAGGTAGTTCTTGAGGTTGGCCCGGATGGTGCGGTCCCAGTCGATGTCGTGGTGGCGGGGGCGGCTGACGCGGGCGGAGCGGTCGAGGGCGCCGGTGAGCGTGGCGCGGGTGCGGCTCGCCAGGCGCTTCTCCAGGTCCTGGACGACCTTGCGGACGACGGCGCGGGCCGTTTCCTTCGTCGTCTCGGGCATGGCCCTGTTGAGCGAGAGCAGTGTGCCGACGAGGTGGACGTCCGCCTCGACGGCTTCCAGCATCTCCGGCTCCAGCAGCAGGGCGGACAGCCCGAGCCGGTCGATGGCGTCGCGCTGCATCACCTGAACGACGGACGCCGGGAAGTACGTGCGGATGTCCCCCAGCCAGCGCGCGACCCGCGGCGCGGAGCCGCCGAGCCCGCCCTCGCGCGGGCCGCCGCCCCGCTCCCGGCCGGTGCCGGGCCGGGAGCCGTAGAGCGCTTCCAGCGTCCGGTCCATGGCGGCGTCGGTGCCGGCGAGCGCGCATCCGGTGCCGTCGCCGCCCTCGCCCCCGAGGACGAGCCGCCAGCGTCGCAGCCGCTCGTCGGCCCCGGTCGTCCGTGTGGCGGGTGCCGTGTTCATCGTCCCGTTCCTCCCGTCGGTGTCGTGCCCAGCAGCAGGCGCATGGTCGGCAGTACGGCCTCCGCCCGTTCCTCGTCGAGGGCGGCGCCGAAGCCGGGTATCCCCATCTCCTGTGCCGCCCGGCCCGCGTCCTCGCTCGCCGGGCCGCGCCTCACCTGCTCGCCGAGGGCCCGGCGGACCCCCGCCTCGAACGCGGAGAAGGTGCGGCGCAGCAGCGGCAGCACGCCCGTGAAGGCGTCCGGCGGGACGCCGGTGAGCCAGTCGTCGACGAGGGTGAGGAGGCGTGGGTCGTGGATCAGCAGGGATCCGCCGCCGCCGAGGAACCCTTCGATCCATGCGGCCGCGTCGGCCGGTGCGGTGCCGGTGGAGAGGGCGAGGCCCATGAGGCGGGCGGCCTCGCCCTCGGCGAGCTTCCCGTCGTCGAGCAGCAGCCGCGCGGCCCGTCCGCGGATGCCGCCGGGCAGTCCTTCCCGCCCGGCGAGCACCGTGAGCACGGCCGCCCACCGCTCGCGCATGCCGGACTCGCCCGGCGCCCCGGGCCCGGCCAGGAGACCGACGGCCTGGTGGACGGCGTCGACGTGCTCCCGCATGCGGGCCGCGGCGTCCGTGTCGAGGCCCGAGCAGGCGGCGGGCAGACCGACGAAGACGCGCTCGGCCAGCCCCGCGGCCACTTCGCCGAGCGCTGCGGCGTCCGTGCGGCGCACGTCGCCGTAGCGCAGGGACCGGACGAGGGCGGGCAGGGCCTGTGCCAGGTGTCCGACGTCCGTGTCGAGGGCGGCGCGCTCGGACAGGGCCCGCATGACGACGGGCAGGGCCTCCCCCAGGCCGGCGAGCAGGCACTGCTCGGCCAGGGTGGTGACGTCGGCGAGGGCCTTCGCCTCGTGGGCCAGGGACTGTGCCCTTGCGGTGGCGGCGCTCTCCACGGTGGTGCCCCAGACCGCCGCCTCGGCGAGGCGTACGGCCAGCTCGGGCTCCCAGCACAGCCGCCAGGTCTCGCGGAACGTCCCGAGGCCGCCGCGCGAGCGGACCGGCTCGCCCCAGCCGACGCCGAGCAGCCGCAGCCGGTGCAGCAGCCGGCTGCGGGCCGCGTCGGTGCCCTTGCGCAGGTCGAACTCACAGTCCCGGCCGGCCGCTTCGGGCTTGAGGCGCAGAGTGCGCTGGAGGCGGGTCAGGTCGCGCTGCAGGGGCGAGGCGGGCGCGGCGTCGGGGATCTCGCCGAGCACGTCACCGATCACGAGCCGGTCCCGGACGAGCGCGAGGGGTACGTCCGAGCCCTCGCACATCACCGCGCGGATCGCGTCGGTCGTCTCGGTGAGGCCGGCGAGCGGGCGGCCGCGCAGCGCGGCGAGGGTGTCGGCGAGCCGTACGGCCTCGATGACGTGTGCGGAGGAGACGGGATGGTCCTCTTCGCGCAGCAGGCGCGCGACCGTGGTCATCCACCGTTCGACGGGCCGGTCGGGCGCGTGGAAGAGGTGCCCGTACCAGCCGGGTGAGGTGATGCCGGCGCCGTAGCCGCTGCGGCGCGAGAGCCGGCGGTGCGTCCACGGCACCCACACCGTCTCGGCCTTGACCTTCGGCAGCCCCTTCAGCAGCTGCCGGTCGGCGGTCACGGTCCGCTTCCCGGCGAGGGCGGGTACGTGCCAGGCGCCGCAGACGACGGCGATGCCGTCGCCGAACTCACGGCGGGCTTCGCGCAGTTTGAGCCGCATGTGGGCCTCGCGCACGGTGTCGCGGCCGGCGCCGCCGCTGCCCCCGTCGACGCTGTCGCCGTCGTCACCGTAGGCGGTCCGCAGCTCCGCCATGGCCTCGGCGATGGCCCGGAAGGGGGCGAGCGCGTCGCCGGCGGCGGGGCCGCCGCCGCGGTGGTGCTCGACGACGTCCTCCCACCACCGCTCGGGGTCGTCGTACCCGGCCGCGCCGGCCAGGGCGGCGAGCGGGTCCAGGCGCGGTGCCGGGCCCGGGCCGGCGGGGCCCGGCTCCGGCTCCTCCTCGACGGGGCCGCCCGCCGCGAGCGAGTGGGCCGCCGGCAGGTCGATGAAACGCACCGGCACGTCGTGGGCCAGCGCCCAGCGCAGGGCGGCCCATTCCGGCGAGAACGCGGCGAACGGCCAGAACGCCGCGCGCCCGGGGTCGTCGGAGACGTGCGCGAGCAGGGCCACGGGCGGGCGCATCCCCTCCTCGGCGGCGAGGTGGACGAGCGCGTCCGCCTCGGGCGGGCCCTCGATGAGGACGGCCCCGGGACGGCACTGGTCGAGCGCCGCCACCACGGCCCGCGCGGAGCCCGGCCCGTGGTGGCGCACCCCCAGCAGCGCCGGGGCGGCCGGCCCGTTCATGCCGCCACCTCGCGGCAGGCGCGGTAGAAGTCCTTCCAGCCGTCGCGCTCTCGGACGACGGTCTCCAGGTACTCCTGCCAGATGACGCGGTCCTGTGCCGGGTCGCGGACGACGGCGCCGAGGATTCCGGCGGCCACGTCCCCGGCGCGCAGCACTCCGTCGCCGAAGTGGGCGGCCAGGGCCAGCCCGCCGGTGACGACGGAGATCGCCTCGGCGGTCGAGAGCGTTCCCGAGGGCGACTTGAGCTTCGTGCGGCCGTCGGTGGTGAGCCCGTCGCGCAGCTCACGGAAGACGGTGACGACGCGGCGGATCTCGTCGATGCCGTCGGGCGAGGCGGGCAGGTCGAGGGAGCGGCCGAGCTGGTCGACGCGGCGGGCGACGATGTCGACCTCGGCGTCGGCGGTGGCGGGCAGGGGCAGCACGACCGTGTTGAAACGGCGGCGCAGCGCGCTGGAGAGCTCGTTGACGCCGCGGTCACGGTCGTTCGCGGTGGCGATCAGGTTGAACCCGCGGACGGCCTGCACCTCTTCCCCCAGCTCGGGGATGGGCAGGGTCTTCTCGGACAGGACGGTGATGAGGGTGTCCTGCACGTCGGCGGGGATGCGGGTGAGCTCCTCGACCCGTGCCGTCATGCCCTCGGCCATGGCCCGCATCACGGGGCTGGGCACGAGCGCCTCGCGGCTGGGGCCGTGGGCGAGGAGCCGGGCGTAGTTCCAGCCGTAGCGGATGGCTTCCTCGGCGGTGCCGGCCGTGCCCTGCACGAGCAGGGTGGAGTCGCCGCTGACGGCGGCCGCCAGGTGCTCGGACACCCACGTCTTGGCCGTGCCGGGCACGCCGAGCAGGAGCAGGGCGCGGTCGGTGGCGAGCGTGGTGACGGCGACCTCGACGACTCTGCGCGGGCCGACGTACTTGGGTGTGATCACGGTGCCGTCGGGCAGCGTGCCGCCGAGCAGGTAGGTGGCGACCGCCCACGGCGACAGGCGCCAACGGGCGGGCCTGGGGCGGTCGTCGGCCGCCGCGAGGGCCTTCAGCTCCTCGGCGAAGGCGTCCTCCGCATGCGGTCGCAGGGCTTCGGTCTCAATTCCGGGCACGGTCACAAGTCCCCCTCGTCGTGCGCTTCCGGGCTGTGCGACAAACCCTGCACCACACCACTGACAATCGGCCCCGGCGAAGTAAAAGCGCTGGTCAGGGCAATTGTCAGTGGGTACCTCTACCTTCGGGACCATGAATGCGCAGGGGGAACGCTGGACGGCGGAGCAGGTGCTCGCACTGGCTCCTGACGTCGCATCACGCAAGGCGGGCGCCAAGCTCGCGACGCCCGGGCCGTGGTCGGGCGCGAGCACGGACGGGGACGGCCGCGCGGACGGGGGCGCGGGCGCGGTGTGGGGGGAGTGCAAGGGCAGCGGCGGCACGCCGTACCGCACGGTCGTGGACCTGTCGGGGCAGGACGGCCCCGGCTTCCACTGCAGTTGCCCGAGCCGCAAGTTCCCGTGCAAACACGCCCTGGGCCTGCTGTTGTTGTGGGCGGAGGGCGAGGCGGTCGTGCCGTGCGCCGCCGGGGCGCCGCCCGACTGGGCGGGGCGGTGGCTGGAGCGGCGGCGTCAGCGCGCGGTGCGGGCGGCGGACGGGGCGCCCGCCGCGACGGAGCGGACGCCGGCCAACGCTGAGGCGGCCCGGCGCCGCGCGGAGCGCCGGGCGCAGCGGATCGCCGCGGGCGCAACGGAGTTGGAGCAGCGACTGGCCGACCTGCTGCGGGGTGGGCTCGCGACCGTCGAGGGCGCCGGCTACGGGCAGTGGGACGAGACGGCGGCCCGCATGGTCGACGCCCAGGCACCGGGGCTGGCCGCGCAGGTACGGGAGTTGGCCTCGGCGGCCGGATCGGGGGCCGGCATGGAGTGGGCCTCCAGGCTGCTGGAGGAGTGCGCCTTGCTGCACACGCTCAACCAGGGCTTCCTGCGCGTCGACCGGCTCCCCGAGCCGCTGGCTGCGACGGTCCGGGCCCGCGTCGGCATCACCTCGGACGCGGCGGCGCTGCTGGCCTCCGCCCCGCCCGTGCGCGATCACTGGCTCGTCCTGGCCCAGCGGGACGGCGACGACGGCCGTCTGATCACCCGCCGCATCTGGCTCCACGGCCGGAGCACGGGCCGCATGGCCCTGCTCCTCTCCTACGGCGCGGCCGGCCGCGCGCCCGAGCTCTCCCTGCCGGTGGGCCTGGCCGTGGACGCCGATCTCGTCTTCCACCCGTCCGCGCGGCCGCTGCGCGCGGTGCTGGGCACCCGGCACGCCGCCCCGGCCCCCTGCCCGGAACCGCCCCCGGGCGGGGACACGACGGCGGCGCTGCGCGCGTACGGCGAGGCCCTGCGGGACGACCCCTGGCTGGAGGCGTGGCCGGTGGTGCTGTCCGCGGTGACGCCGGTCCCGGGCGGGGACGGCCGGGGCTGGCAGGTGGCCGACGCGGACGGCGCGTCGGCGCTTCCCGTCGACCCACGGTGCGAGGGGGACAGTGCGGGGTTGTGGCGGCTCGCGGCGATATCCGGCGGCGGCCCCGTGCGGGTCTTCGGGGAGTGCGGCCACTGGGGCTTCACGCCGCTGGCGGCGTGGGCGCCGGACGCGGTGGCGCTCTGAGCGCCTCCGTACCGGCCCTCTTCCCTTCTTTCACCCAGCGACGGTCTCGCAGCGAGGAGCAGGCACATGACCACCACTTGGAACGATCTCGTCACCACCGCGCTGCTCGGTACCGAGCGGCGTGCCGTGCCCATGGGCGTCGGGGAGCCGGGGCAGGAGCCCGCCGGGGCGCTGCTGGACGCCGCGGCGGTGCGGACCGTGCAGCGGCGGGCGGCGCTGCTGCCGGTCGTGGCGCGAGCGCGGCCCGAGCCCGCACCGGAGGACGGGCGGCCACCGCTGCCCGCCGCCGCGCGGCGGCGGCTGGAACAGTTGCTCGCCGACCGGGCCGGCCCCGGCGGCGCGGGGCGCCGGGGCGGCGCGGCGCCCGATCTCACCGAGCTGTTGCCGCAGTGGCTGGCCGCGGCCAACGGGCACGGGTTCCGGGCCCCGGAGGCACTGCTGCCCGCGTTGCTGGAGGCCGCCCGGGCCCGGAGCGACCTGCGGCCGGAGGCGCTGGCCCTGGGCGGGCCCCGGGCCCTCTGGCTGGCCCGGCTCAACCCGCAGTGGAAGTACGCGCTGCGCGGCGACGCTGCCGGGGGCGCGGCGCTCGCCGCGACCGGCGCCGTCGCCGGGGCGGAGGGGCGGCACGTCTGGGAGGAGGGGCTGTTCGCCGAGCGGGTGGCCGTGCTCGCCGCCCTGCGGCGGCAGGACCCGGCGGCGGGGCGCGAGCTGCTGGCCTCGGCCTGGGGGAAGGAACGGGCGGAGGACGGGCTGATGTTCCTGGACGTCCTGCGCGAGCGGCTCTCCCCCGCCGACGAGCCGTTCCTGGAGCAGGCCCTGTCGGACCGGAGCCGAAACGTCCGTTCCACCGCTGCCGAACTTCTGGCCACCCTGCCCGGTTCTGCGCTCGCGACCCGCATGGCCGCCCGGGCCCGGGCCTGCGTCGCCCTGGACCGCACCACGGACGGCGGCCCGCGCATCGTGGTGGAGGCGCCGCCCGAGTGCGACGCGGGGATGGAGCGGGACGGCGTCGTGGCCAAGCCGCCCTCCGGGCGGGGCGAGCGCTCGTGGTGGCTGAGCCAGTTGGTGGAGGCGGCACCGCTGGCGATCTGGTGCGAGCGGCTGGGAGTGGGGGGCGCGGCGGAGGCCGTGGCACTGCCGGTCGCCGACGGCTGGCAGCCGGACCTGCACGCCGCCTGGTGCCGGGCTGCCGCCCGGCAGGGGAACGCCGAGTGGTCACGGGCGCTGCTCGGGCCCGCGGCCCACCCGCCCGCGCCGCAGGGCTCGTCCTGGCTGGACCCGGCCAAGCTGCTCTCGGCCCTGCCGGCCGGGGAGCGGGCGGCGTGGGTGGCCGAATTCATCGCGGTCCACGGTCTGTCGGAGGCGTTCCGGCTGCTGGGTGTGTGCGCGGTGCCGTGGGCGGAGCCGCTGGGCGCCGCGGTGGTCGACGCCCTGGACAGCGCCCGCGACGCGGGTGGCTACCCCTGGAGCTTCAGCGGCGTCATGGGCCTGGCGGAACGCTGCCTGAACCCGGCCCAGGCCGACCGCCTGAGCGTCCTGACGACCACCCCGGGCGAACCGGCGGTGGCATCCGACTACTGGACGGAAGCGTTCCAACGCCTGATAGGCACCTTGCGCCTACGCGCCACGATGCAGAGGGAACTCGCCGAGGGGACGACCGAGGAGGCCCGTTAGACCGGCGGCCGACGAGCGGTGGGCGGCGGCCCTGTCACCGCCCCGCGGGCGGCCAGGAGCCCCGACGCCCGGGCCGCGCGATCCGCTGCCGATGGTGGGGCGGCAGCGGCCAGTCGCTACAGGGGCCGACGACCGACCCCGCCCGTGGGCAGGCCGGTCACCACGGCGGACGGCCCGCCGCCGCTGCGGGCGCGGGGCTGCGCAGACCCGTCGCTACGGGCGGAGGCGGCGCGGCGGCCAGGCGGCGTGGGCGCCTGACACCGCCCCCCCTTGGGACAGAGCGTCCCGCCGCCCGGCGGCGGGTGGGCGACGTCTTTCGGGCGGCCGGGCGGGTTCACCGGCGACCGCCACCGACAGGTGTCAGGCGCCTGCGGCCTCGCGGACGTTGGTGTTGACCCATTCCACGATCGCGGTCGTCGTCGCGCCGGGGGTGAAGATCTCCGCTACGCCCTGTTCCTTGAGGAGGGGGATGTCCGCCTCGGGGATGATGCCGCCGCCGAAGACCTTGATGTCCGCCGCGTCGCGCTCCTTCAGGAGCTCTATCACCTTGGCGAAGAGGGTGTTGTGCGCACCGGAGAGGATGGAGAGGCCGATCGCGTCGGCGTCCTCCTGGATCGCGGTGTCCACGATCTGTTCCGGCGTCTGGTGGAGGCCGGTGTAGATGACCTCCATGCCCGCGTCGCGCAGCGCCCGCGCGATGACCTTGGCGCCGCGGTCGTGGCCGTCGAGCCCCGGCTTGGCCACCACCACGCGGATCGGACCGGTCACTCCCATCACTGCCTCCATGTACGTGCCAGTACGTGCCGTCAACCGGCCGCGAGGTCTCCCCGGGCCCAGGGGCCGGGGACGTGAACGAACGTTATCCCCCAGCATCCCGCACGCGGCCGTTTCGCGGTGGAGACCGAGGGGGAAATCACACGTGGGACACCACGTTCGCTACGCACCGTTCCCGCACCCCGCGTCTCACGGGCCGCAAGCGCCCCTCGGAGCGAGCCGCCGGGCCGGGGAACGGTCGCGAGGGGAGCCGCGACGAGGCCGCCGCACCCCTGTGCCGACAGCCGCGCGGCACAGCGGTCCGGCCGGCAGCGCACAGCTGCCCGGGAGGGCACACGGGGGAGAGGGTCGCTCCCTGCGTGCTGTTCGGGAGGTCGGTCGGCCATGGGAGCCTTGCCTTTGTCGTTTCTCCATATCTTCTTGCGCCCTTGTGCTCTTGTGCGCCCATCGGCCGCACTCGTGCGCTCCACGGTGCTGGAGCTGGCGATCCTCGCCGGGCATCTGCTGGTCTATCCGACCGGCATGGCCCAGGAACGCCGACCGCCGCCGGTGCCCGCGCCCACGCCCGTCCCCGTTCCCCCGCCGGCGCCTGCCGCCCCCTCCGCCGCTCCGACCACACCCGTCCCGGCGGTCCCCACGGTGCCGGCCGCAGCGGCCCCGCCCGCGGGGCACGCTCCGGTGCTGCTCCTCCACGGCTTCATCGACAACCGCTCGGTGTTCGTCATGCTGCGGCGTTCACTGCGCCGCCACGGCTGGCAGCAGGTCTGGTCCCTCAACTACTCCCCGCTGACGTGCGATCTCCGCACCGCAGCCGACATGCTCGGCCGGCACGTCGAGGAGGTCTGCGCCCGCACCGGCCGGGAGCGGGTCGACATGGTGGGCCACAGCCTCGGCGGTCTGATCGCCCGCTACTACGTGCAGCGGCTGGGCGGCGACGCCCACGTCCGCACCCTCGTCACGCTCGGCACCCCGCACGGCGGCACGCGCGTCGCGCCCCTGATGTCCGCCCATCCGCTGGTTCGGCAGATGCGCCCCGATTCGGATGTCATCGCGGAGTTGGGCGAGCCCGCCCCGCATTGCGCGACGCATTTCATCTCCTTCTGGAGCGACCTCGATCAGATCATGGTCCCCGTCGAGACGGCCGCTATCGACCACCCGGATCTCATTTCGCGCAATGTGCGCGTGAGCGGCGTGGGCCATCTCGCCCTGCCCGTGCACCCGGAGGTGGCGGCGGGCATCCGGCAGGCGCTGACCTCGGACGAGACGGAGAGGGGCGCCACGGGCGCCGCGTCCGTGGCCTGATCATCCGGGATTGA
Organism: Streptomyces sichuanensis; assembly: GCF_020328095.1. Lineage (NCBI taxonomy): Bacteria > Bacillati > Actinomycetota > Actinomycetes > Kitasatosporales > Streptomycetaceae > Streptomyces > Streptomyces sichuanensis. The sequence continues at coordinate 108,090 of NZ_JAIXMK010000021.1, read as the reverse complement.
GCCGGATACGGATCGAACGAATATCGAACGTCGGGTCGACCCATCACGGCCCACTCCGCCAAAAGGCGACTAAATGCCCGGTCCCCGACCGGCCGCATCGCGAGGAAGATTGTCGTCGCCGCATACCGCCGGGTACAGTCGCCGCTAATTCTCCTGCTGCCAAGGCGAAATGGAAGTGGTGGTGAACGACCGTCACCCGTCGGCGGGTCCGGCTCCGTCCGTTCCCGCTCCCGATGCCTCCTACGGGCACTACGCCTCGTACGAGCAGCAGAGCATTCCGCAGGGCCACACCACGTACGACGGTTACAGCTCCGGCCAGTGGGACACCGCGGGCCAGTGGGGCACCACCGGACACACCCAAACGTGGGATTTCAGCGGTTACGACCTCACCGGTAACACGGGACACTCGGGCCACACCGACCCCTTGGGCCAGCACCAGTCCGGCCAGCACCACAGCGGGCAGCACCACACCGGTGACTACAGCGGCCAGTGGGAGACGGGCGCCTGGAGCGCCGCCGGCTCGCCGGCCGGTGCGTACGACACCTCCGGCCAGGGCTACCAGTGGGACCAGTGGGGCACGGGCGGCTACGACCAGGCGCACACCCAGGGTTGGGACGCGACCGGGCAGTACACGTCCGGCGCTTGGGACACCTCGGGCCAGTCGGACACGTCCGGCCAGTGGGACATCAGCACCCAGCAGACGCAGATGTGGGACACCAGCGCCTACGCCTCGATGGAGAACCACCGGCAGGCGCCGCCGCAGCCCGCTCCCCCGGTCGCGTCCGACGTCCCGCACTCGCCCACCGTGATGGTCGACGTCTCCGGTCTCGACCTCGACGCCGCGCCCACCCCCGCGCCCACTGCCGCCGTCCCCGCCGCCCGGAACGTCGCCGACGCCGAGACCCGCACCATAAGCGTCCTCGACCTGGAGCCGGAGCAGGAGAAGGAGCCGGACGCTCCGGAGGTCGCGCTCCCCTCACCCTCGCGAGCGAGCCACGACGACGTTCCGGACCGTGCCCGCGCCAACCGGCGCAAGGGCGCGCCGCCCCGCGCCGGTTACCGTCCGCGCCGCAAGGCGCTGCTGACGGTGGCCGTGCCCTCGGTCGCCGTCATGGGCGTGGCCGGCATCGCCGCCGCCTCCGTGATGTCCGGCGGCGAGAAGGACACCCCGAAGACCACCGCCGCCTCGGCCCCCGACACGGCCGTGAAGACCCAGGCGGCCAACAGCAAGCTGGACACCCAGCTCGCCAGCCTCAGCCGGGGCGCCGACGACTTCGCCAGCCGCGCCAACCGCACCCAGGAGCGCATCGACCTCAAGGCCCGCCAGGAGGAGGAGCGCAAGCGCAAGGCGGAGGAGGCGGCGAAGAAGGAACGCGAGCGGCCGAAGTTCTCGCTCCCCGTCGCGCAGCACGGCCTCAGCGCCATGTACGGGCAGGCGGGCGTCAACTGGATGTCCGTGCACACCGGCATCGACTTCCCGGTCGGCTACGGCACGCCCGTCATGGCCGCCACCGACGGCACCGTCCGTACGCAGTACAACGTGGCCTACGGAAACATGGCCATAGTGACGTCACCCGACGGCACCGAGACCTGGTACTGCCACCTCAGCAGCACCAAGGTGCGCTCCGGGCCCGTCAAGGCCGGGGACGTCATCGCCTACTCCGGGAACTCCGGCAACTCCACCGGCCCGCACCTGCACTTCGAGGTGCGGCCCGGCGGCTCGGCCGTCGACCCGCTGCCGTGGCTGCGCAGCCACGGCTTCGACCCGACGTAAGCCGGCCACGAATCCGGTACGCCAGCCGGTACGCAACCGGGCCGGTACGACAACCGGCCCGGCCCGCTACGGCCCCGCCCGCTACAGCTTCTCGACCGGCGCGTACCGCAGCAGCAGCCGCTTGGGCTTCTCGCCGCCGAAGTCGATGGTGGCCTCGGCGTTGTCACCGCTGCCCTTGACGGCGATGACCGTGCCGAGCCCGAACGAGTCGTGCGTGACGCGGTCGCCGGTGGTCAGCGCGACCACGGGCCGGTCGTTGGCGCGGCGCGTCGCGAAGCCGGAGGGCCCCGCCTTCCCGCGGCCGGTGCTGCGGGAGGAGGAGAAGCCCGAGGTGATGCCGGATCCGGCGCCCAGCGAGGACGCGGACGGCGTCGAGGGCCCGGTGCGGCGCCAGGCCACGTACTGCTCGGGGATCTCCTCAAGGAACCGCGACGGCGGGTTGTACGAGGGCTGCCCCCAGGCGCTGCGCATGCCGGCGCGCGTCAGGTAGAGCCGCTCGCGGGCGCGGGTGATGCCCACGTAGGCGAGGCGGCGCTCCTCCTCCAGCTCCTTCACCTGGCCCAGGGCGCGCATGTGCGGGAAGACGCCGTCCTCCATGCCGGTGAGGAAGACGACGGGGAACTCCAGGCCCTTCGCCGTGTGCAGGGTCATCAGCGTGATGACGCCCGTGCCCTCGGTGTCCTCGTCGGGGATCTGATCGGAGTCGGCGACCAGGGCGACCTTCTCCAGGAATTCGGCCAGCGTGCCCGGCTCGTCCTCCGTGCGCTCCTGCTCGAACTCCAGGGCGACGGCGGCGAGCTCCTGGAGGTTCTCGACGCGGGTCTCGTCCTGCGGGTCCGTGGACGCCTGCAGCTCGGCGAGGTAGCCCGTGCGCTCCAGCACCGCCTCCAGGACCGTGGCGGGGCCGGCCCCGGACTCCACGACGGTGCGCAGCTCCTCCATCAGCACGTTGAAGCGCTTGACGGCGTTGGCGGAGCGGGCGGCCATGCCGTACGCCTCGTCCACGCGGCGCAGCGCCTGCGGGAAGCTGATCTTCTCGCGCAGCGAGAGGGCGTCGATCATGGCTTCGGCGCGCTCGCCGATGCCGCGCTTGGGGACGTTGAGGATGCGCCGCAGCGGGACGGTGTCCTCGGGGTTGGCGAGCACCCGCAGGTACGCCAGGACGTCGCGGACCTCCTTGCGCTCGTAGAAGCGCACGCCGCCGACGACCTTGTAGGGCAGGCCGACGCGGATGAAGATCTCTTCGAAGACGCGGGACTGGGCGTTGGTCCGGTAGAAGACGGCGACGTCGCCGGCCTTGGCGTCCTTGGCGTCGGTCAGCCGGTCGATCTCGTCGGCGACGAACTGGGCCTCGTCGTGCTCGGTGTCGGCGACGTAGCCGGTGATGGAGGAGCCCGCGCCGGCCTCGGTCCACAGGTTCTTGGGGCGGCGGTTCTGGTTGCGCTCGATGACGGCGTTGGCGGCGCTGAGGATCGTCTGCGTGGAGCGGTAGTTCTGCTCCAGGAGGATCGTGGTGGCGTCCGGGTAGTCCTCCTCGAACTGGAGGATGTTGCGGATGGTGGCGCCGCGGAAGGCGTAGATCGACTGGTCGGCGTCGCCGACCACGCACAGCTCGCCGACGCCCTCCTCGCCGGCCGTCTCCGGCGTGCCCACCAGCTCGCGCACGAGCGTGTACTGCGCGTGGTTGGTGTCCTGGTACTCGTCGACCAGGACGTGCCGGAAGCGGCGGCGGTAGTGCTCGGCCACGTCCGGGAACGCCTGCAGCAGGTGGACGGTGGTCATGATGATGTCGTCGAAGTCGAGGGCGTTGGCCTCGCGCAGCCGCGACTGGTACATCGCGTACGCCTCGGCGAGCGTCTTCTCGAAGCCGTCGGCCGCCTGCGCGGCGAACGCCTCCTCGTCGATGAGCTCGTTCTTGAGGTTGGAGATCTTCGCGCTGAACGACTTCGGCGGGAACTTCTTCGGGTCGAGGTCGAGGTCCCGGCAGACGAGCGCCATGAGCCGCTTGGAGTCGGCCGCGTCGTAGATCGAGAAGGAGGAGGTGAAGCCGAGCTTCTTGCTCTCGCGGCGCAGGATCCGCACGCACGCGCTGTGGAAGGTCATCACCCACATCGCGTGGGCGCGCGGGCCGACGAGCTGCTCGACGCGCTCCTTCATCTCGCCCGCGGCCTTGTTGGTGAACGTGATCGCGAGGATCTGGCCGGGGTGGACGCCCCGCGCGCCCAGCAGGTGCGCGATGCGGTGGGTGAGCACGCGGGTCTTGCCGGAGCCGGCGCCCGCGACGATCAGCAGCGGCGATCCCGTGTGCACGACGGCGGCGCGCTGCTGCTCGTTCATGCCCTCCAGCAACGCGGCGGGGTCCACGACGGGCCGGGCGGCGCCGTCGCGGTAGTACGCCTCGCGGGGGACGGGCGCGTCGAAGGCGCCGCCGAACAGGTCGTCCGGCAGGGGCTCCGGGGCCGTGTCCTCCGGGGGCGGCGGGTGCTCCTCGTCGGAGGGAGCAAGATCCGCCAGGAAGCTGTCGTCAAAGAGGCTGCTCATCGCCTCCCGAGTCTAGGCCGCCCCGCTGACAGCCGGTCCCGGATCCGCCGGACAGTGTCCAGGCCCACAGGGCGGGCAGGGGCTTGCGGGGGCCGAAATGGGGCCCCGGCGCTCAGACCCAGAGGACGGCGATGAAGACGTTGGCTGCCGTCAGTGCGCCCACCGTGCCGAAGGCGGCCGCCTCGACCTTCTCGTCGTCGCGCTTGACGTAGACCAGGCCCAGGATCACGACCAGCAGCGCCAGCTTGACGCCGATCTTGACGGTGTTGAGGGTGTGGTCCTCGGCCTGGTTCAGGCCGACCAGCGCGACGCCGGTGACCAGCATGGTCAGCGCGCCGTGCAGCATCGCCGGAACCATGCGCGCCGTGCCCTTGCCCATGGCCTTCATCTGGGTCATGAAGCCGCCGAGCAGGGCGGCGATGCCGATGATGTGCAGGCCGACGACGGCGTGAATGAGTACGTCCATGGGGCACGACCCTAGCCGGGCCCATACCACCCATCGGCGGCGAGGTGGGAGTAATCGCCTCTTCGGTCAGTCCGGGCCCCGTTCTTTCCGTACGATCGGGAATCGCCCGCCAGGCGCAGTCACCAATTGGCTGATTACAGCCAATACCGGTCATGGCCGTTTCCCTGCGATTCCGGGGTTTAGCGTCCTCATCCAGACGGCGGTGGCCCGCCCTCCCCCCCCTCGCGCGGGCCGCCGCCGGGCATCTCTTGCCGGACCCGAAGGAAGTGACGGCCGTCGTGGCGACGCACCGAAAGCCCAAGCAGAACCCGCTCGCCGGCAGCACCGCGCGCACCGCGGCCACCCTGGCCCTGGCGGGCGCCGCCACCGCCACCGCTCTGGAGGGCACCGGGCACGCCACCCCCGCGATCACCGTCGACCAGGCGAAGACCCAGGTGGCGGGCTACTACCGGCAGGCCGAGGTGGCCACCGAGAAGTACAACGGCGCCAAGGAGCGGACCGACCGGGCCCGGTCCGCCCTCGACCGGCTGCAGGACGAGGCCGCCCGCCGGACGGAGCGGCTGAACGCCGCCCGCAACGCCCTGGGCTCCTTCGCCACCGCCCAGTACCGTGAGGGCGGCATGCCCGCCGGGGTGCGGCTGCTGCTCTCCTCCAGTCCCGACCGCTACCTGGAGAGCGCCGCGCTCGCCGACCGGGCCGGGACCCGGCAGGCCGTGGCGGTGGCCCGGGTGCGGCACGAGCTCCGCGACGTCCAGCAGGTCCGTACGACCGCCGGGGCGCGGCTCTCGGAGCTCCGGCGCGAGGAGGCCGCGCTGGCGGCGCACAAACGCACCGTCGAGGCCAAGCTCGCCAAGGCGAAGGAGGTGCTGGACGCCCTGCCCGCCGCCGAGCGCACGGCGGTCGAGGCGGCCGACGGCGCGGTGGACACCGCCGGCACCGCGGGCAAGGAGGCCACGCACACGGTGCTCGCCGCCGCCGGGGCCGCTCACGCCGCACCGGCCCCGGCCGCTTCGGGGCGGGCCGCCCGGGCCGTGGCCTTCGCCTACTCCGCCATCGGCAAGCCGTACGTGTGGGGGGCGACCGGCCCGTCCGGCTTCGACTGCTCGGGGCTGACGCAGGCGGCGTGGCAGGCGGCCGGGGTGTCGCTGCCGCGCACGACGTACACACAGATCAACGCCGGACGGCGGGTCGCCCGGAACCAGCTCGCCCCCGGTGACCTGGTGTTCTTCTACTCCGGCATCAGCCACGTCGGCCTCTACATCGGCGGCGGCAGGATGATCCACGCCCCGCACCCGGGGGCCCCGGTGCGCATCGCACCGATCGACGAGATGCCCTTCGCGGGAGCGTCCCGGCCCGCCTAGGCCCCGCCCGGGACTCATCTGGGACCCGCCCGGGAAACGGCTCAGTGGGTGAGCTGCTGGGTCAGCCACTTGAAGACGTCGGGGACCTGCCGCTTCCAGACGGCCGTGCCGTGGCCGCCGGCGCCCGCCGGGACCATGACGACGTGCACGGTCGTCGGCGGCTTCGCGGCCTGCTTCAGCGCCTGCCCGCTCTGGTAGCCGTCACCCTCCGCGCCCGAGAGGAACAGCGCCACGTGCGGCGGGGTCTTGGCGTGCTGCAGCATGGTCAGGGGGTTGTTGGCCTGCCGCAGCTCCGGCGTCTTCGCGGTGAGCGAGGCCGGCTCGCCGGCGGGGTCGTTGTAGCCGGAGAGGCTGACGCCGGCCCGGTAGCGGTCGGGGTGGGCGACGGCGAGCCTGGTGGCGCAGTGCGCACCGGCCGAGTAGCCGGCGACGGCCCAGCCGTCGGGCTTGTCGGAGGCACGGAACGTGTCGATGACCATCTTGCGGACGTCGACGCTCAGCCACGTGTCGGCGTTGACCTTGCCCGGGGTGTTGGCGCAGCCGGTGTCGACGTCGCCGAGGAGCGTGGTGCGCGGCGCCACGATGATGAACGGCGCGACCTCGCCCTTCTGCATCATCGGCTTGAGCTGGGTGTTGACGTTCAGGGTGCCGAACCACGCCTTGGCCGAGCCGGGGAAGCCGGGCAGCACCTCGACCACCGGGAACTTCTTGTCCTTGTGGGCGGGGTCGTCGTACTGCGGCGGCAGCCAGACGTAGACCTCGCCCTCGACGCCCGATATGCGGCCCTTGAGCTTGGTCTCCTGGACGCCGGGCCCCATCCGCTTGTCGGAGGCGGGGGTGAACTTCTGCACCACCTTGGGTTCGCTGTCCAGCTTCTTGCCGCCCGTGCCGTCCGGGCCGAGGTCGGCCGCCGCGCTGACGTGGTCGCCGGTGCCGAGCAGATCGGCCCAGGTGTCGAACAGCCCGTTGGCGTTGTTCACCGCCACGAAGACCACGGCGATGGCTGTGACCTGCGCGAACAGCAGCATGAACAGGCGCGTGGCATGGCGCACCAGGCGGGGTCCGCCGATCTTTCCCCACAGCGTGAGCGGCAGGGCCAGGGCCACGACGACCAGGACGATCGTCGTCAGGAAGAAGGGGGTTCCCGTCAGGCTCATCGGGCGGCGGCTCTCGTTTCGGGTGCGTGCTTCTCGCCCTGGCTAGATGACGAGGAGGGCGGGGAGGTTCCCCGCGGCCCCGTCGAGAGGCCGCCCGGCCCGGCGGGTCAGCTCACACCAGCCGCCGTGCCGTCGCCCACCGGGTCAGCTCGTGCCGGTTGGAGAGCTGGAGCTTGCGCAGCACCGCCGAGACGTGGGACTCGACCGTCTTCACCGAGATGAAGAGCTGCTTGGCGATCTCCTTGTAGGCGTAGCCGCGGGCGATCAGGCGCAGGACCTCGCGCTCGCGCTGCGTGAGGCGGTCGAGGTCCTCGTCGACCGGCGGGGCGTCCGTCGAGGCGAAGGCGTCGAGCACGAAGCCGGCCAGCCGGGGCGAGAAGACCGCGTCGCCCTCCTTGACCCGGAAGACGGCGTCGACCAGGTCGGTGCCGGTGATGGTCTTGGTGACGTAGCCGCGCGCGCCGCCCCGGATGACGCCGATGACGTCCTCGGCGGCGTCGGACACCGACAGGGCCAGGAAGCGCACGGGGGCGTCCTGATCGGCCATCATGGCGGCGCTGCGGCGCAGCACCTCGACCCCGCCGCCGCCGGGGAGGTGGACGTCGAGGAGGACGACCTCGGGCCGGGTCGCGGTGATGACCGTGACCGCCTGGTCGACGTCGGCGGCCTCGCCGACGACCTCGACGCCCGTGCGGTCCGTGGCGCCGATCTCGGCCTGCACGCCCGTGCGGAACATGCGGTGGTCGTCCACCAGCACCACCCTGACGTGGCGCTCGGCGCCCCCGCCGGTCTCTTCGGTCGTCATGCCTTCTCCGCCCTCTCCATCTCCAGCTCCACTTCCGTCCCCCCGTCGGGCGCGGAACGCAGTCTCGCCGTGCCGCCGTTGCGCTGCATCCTGCCGATGATCGACTCGCGGACGCCCATCCGGTCGTCCGGCACCGAGTCCAGGTCGAAGCCGGGGCCGCGGTCGCGCACGGAGATGAAGACCGTACGCCCTTCGACCTCGGCGTAGACCTGCACGGCCCCGCCGTCGCCACCGTACTTGGCGGCGTTGACCATGGCCTCACGGGCCGCCTGCAGCTGGGCGCCCAGCCGCTCGTCGAGGGGGCAGTCGCCGACGACCACGACCTCGATGGGCACGCCGTGGTAGTCCTCGACCTCGGCGGCGGTGACCTTGACGGCCTCGGCCAGCGTCTGCGGCTCCTCGGCCTCCTCCTTGCCCCGGCCCTCGGGGTTGTACAGCCAGTTGCGCAGCTCGCGCTCCTGGGCGCGGGCCAGGCGGGCGACCTCGCGGGAGTCCTCGGCGTTGCGCTGGATGAGGGTGAGGGTGTGCAGGACGGAGTCGTGGACGTGCGCGGCGACCTCGGCCCGCTCCTGCGCGCGGATGCGCATCGTCCGTTCGGCGGAGAGGTCCTGGGTCATCCGGACGACCGAGGGGCCCGCCAGCAGCGCTATGCCGACGAGCACGGCCAGCGACGCCTGCAGGACCGTGCCCAGGTGCTCGGCCGAGCCCTGGAGCACGACGATGCCGGTCGCGCCGACCCCGACGAGCACCACGCCCGCCGCGCCGCGCGCGAGCGGCAGGACGCGCTTGCGGCGGCTGACCTCCATCCAGTGGGCCCGCCGGGCGTTGTCGGCCTGGCGCCAGACGAGGGCGACGCCCGCGCCTATGAAGATCAGCGGCCAGATGTAGGTGTTGGCGCGGCCGAGGTGGAGCCGGTCGAGGAAGATCGCGGCGCTGACGAGCAGCGCGAGGAGGGCGAAGACCTGGCCGCGGTCGGGCTTGCGGGCGAAGAGCCGGCGGCGGCCGTCCGCGGCGACCTCGGCGAACGCCAGGGGCCGCGCCTCGACGCCGCCCACGCCGAGCGGCACGACGAACCAGAACACCGCGTACAGCAGCGCCCCCATGCCCTGCGCCATGAACAGGGCGAGGAACACCAGCCGCACCCAGGACACCGGCACGCCCATGTGCCCGGCGAGCCCGCGGGCCACGCCGCCGAGCATGCGGCCCTCCGCGCTGCGGTAGAGCTTGCGCAGGGGCGGGCTGTCGGGGGCCGGGGCGGTGGTCATGCACTGATCGTCACACGCAGGCGGGGGTCGTGGCATCAGGGTCGCCCCTGAGGCGTCCCCCATCCCGGCGTCAGTGGTCCGTTCCCTTGTCCTCGGGCAGCACGAAGCCGTCCTTGACGTCGTCGAACACCTTCTTGTGCTTGTCCCAGTCCGCCTTGGGCGCCGAGAGGTAGATCGCGTACTCGTTCTGGCCGGGGCGGCCGAATCCCAGGTCCACGGCCCGGAATTCACGTGCCCGTCCCCGCCAGGAGAACTCCCAGAGCGCGGCGGGCTGTCCCCGGTACTCCGTGCTCTGCATGCGCAGTTGCTTGTAGCCGGGCAGCTTGCCCTCCGCCACGGACTTGGCCTCGTCGTCCTTCCAGCGCTGGAGGGGGTCGCTGCTGGCGAGGTCGAGGACGGAGATGCGCAGCCCGACCAGTTCGGTCGGGTCGACGTAGAGGATCTCGTCGCTGTCCTGCAGCTTCTTGCGCTTCCAGCCGTCCGGCACGGGGAAGGAGACGCCCACCTCCTTCTCGTCGACCAGGTGATAACCCGTGGGGACGGGCGGCCGCTTGTGGGCCGACGGGCTCGGCGTCGACGCCTCCTTCGACGCCGACGGAAGGGGTGCGGCCTTGTCGTCGCCCTGATCGCCGCCCCGGGGGAAGAGGACGTACGCGCCGGCCGCCAGGCCCAGCGCGAGGACGATCCCCACCGCGGCCCGGACCGGCGCCCGGCGGCGCGGAGTCCTGCGCTCGGCCCCCTCCGCCGCCTTGGCCTCCGGGGACCTCTCCTGTGGGGCCCTCGCCTGCGGGACTTCGGCCTGACGGGTCGTGGGCGGGGCCGGAGTCATCACCGGGGCCGGGACCGTGGCCGGGGTGGTGACCGGGGTCGTCGCGGTGAAGGCGTTCGCGTCGGGGAGCGTCGCGGCGGACTGCGTCATGGGAGCGGCCGGTGCGGTCCCGGTCGCCGGTGCGGCCGACGGCTCGGCGGCGGTGGCGGCCCACCCGGGGCCGGCCGGGGCCGGCGCGGCCGGTGTCCGCGCGGCGTAGGCGTCCGTACCCCGTCCCACCTCCGGCTCGCGCAGGATCTGCTCGACGAGCTCGGCCGGCGGGCGCAGCGCCGGGTCCTTGGCCAGCAGCGTCTCGATGAGCCTGGTCAGCTCGCCCGCCCGGCGCGGCGGCTCGAACGGGTCCATGGCGATCGCGTACGCCGTCTCGACCGCGGTGTCCTTGCGGAACGGCGGCCGGCCCTCCAGGGCCTGGTAGAGCGTGGCGCCCAGCGCCCACAGGTCGGCGGCGGGTCCGGGCTTGGCGCCCTTGACCCGCTCGGGGGCGATGTAGTCGATCGAGCCGACCATCTCGCCGGTCTTGGTCAGGGTGGAGGTGCCGGTGGACTGGGCGATGCCGAAGTCGGTGAGGACGACGCGGCCGTCGTGGCCGAGCAGGACGTTGCCGGGCTTGACGTCGCGGTGCAGCACACCGGCCGCGTGGGCCGCGCGCAGCGCCGCGATCATGCCTCGGCCGATGCGGGCGGCCTCCTCCAGGGTCACGGTGCCGCGCTTGAGCACGTCCCCGAGGGTCGTCGAGGGCACGTACTCCATCACGATGCACGGCAGGCCCTGATCCTCGACCACGTCGTGGACGACCACCACGTTGGGATGGGTGATGCGGGCCGCGCTGCGGGCTTCGCGACGGGTGCGCTCGTAGAGGGTGGCGAGCTCGTCCTCCTCCAGGCCCGGGGACACGTGCAGCTGCTTGACCGCCACCTGACGGCCCAGCAATTCGTCCTCGGCGCGCCAGACGGTGCCCATGCCGCCGCGGCCTATCCGCTCGGCGAGCCGGTAGCGCCCCGCGATGAGCCGACCCGTCCCAGGCACTGCACCGTGCACCGCGCGGCCCTCCGGTTTCCCCGTGTGTGTTCGATCCGCCACACCCTAACCGGCCGGGCGTCAGGGACGATCTCAGGGAATGTCCAGGGTCGACACGGATGTCGCATGCACGTTCCGGTTGACACCATGTCCCCATGACCGACGCACCGACCGCCGAGCACGACGCCCGACCACCGCTGCGGCGCAGCCGCGAGCACAAGATGGTCTCGGGCGTCTGCGGCGGCCTCGGCCGCTGTTTCGACCTGGACCCCGTGGTCTTCCGCGTGGTGCTGGGAGTGCTGGGTGTCACCGGCGGGCTCGGCCTGATCGTGTACGGCTTCGCATGGCTGCTCGTCCCGCTGGAGGGCGAGGAGGAGAACGAAGGCCGCCGGATGCTGTCGGGCCGCGTCGACGGGCCGGCGCTCACGGCGGTGCTGTGTGCGCTGGTGGGCTGCGGCCTGTTCCTGTCGATGCTCAACAACAGCGGCGTGATGGCCTTCGCCCTGATGCTGACCATCGCGATATGCGGCGCCGCCTACTGGTCGCAGCACCGCGGCGAGGCCGAGGAGGAGGCCGACGAGCCCGGCCGCGCCGGCGGGCAGCCACTGCCGTACGCGGCGCACAAACCCCAGAAGACCGTCAGGACGCACAAGCCGCACAAGGCGGTGGACGCCCCGCCGGAGACCCAGGCCCCGCCGGCGCCGGGCACCCCCTCCTGGTGGCGCGACCCCGTCAAGGACTCCGCGGCCGCCACCCCCACGAGCTCCCCCGGCACCGGCTATTTGTGGGGTCCGGACGACGGCACGTACGTCCCCGGCCGCGACGGCGGCTCCCGGACCGCCGTCCGCGTACCCGCCCGCACGGCGCCCACCGGGCGTCAGCTGGGCGGCTGGACGTTCCTGCTGGCCCTCGCCGCCCTCGGCCTGGGCACCGGCCTGACGTGGCACCACCAGCCGCTGGGCACCTCGCTGGAGACGGGCCTGGCCTGCGCCCTGGGCGTCTTCGGCCTGGGCATCGCGCTCAGTTCCCGCTACGGGCGCACCGGCGGCGGCACCGTCGTCGCCGCCGTGCTCACCGGCACCCTGCTGACCGGCGCCGCCGCCCTGCCCAAGTCCGTGAGCAGCGAGTGGGCGCGCACGACCTGGCACCCGTCGAGCACCGCCGAGCTGCACCCGCGGTACGAACTGGGCACCGGCGTCGGTGTGCTCGACCTGAGCGGGGTGGCGTGGCCGCAGGGCGGCACGTCGCCCATCGCCCTGAGCGCCGAGGTCGGCGCGGGGCAGCTCCGGGTGGTCCTCCCGCAGGACGTGACGGCCGTGCTGGACATCGAGGTCGGCGTGGGCGACATCCAGCTCCCCGGGGAGGGGCGCGAGGACATCGACGTCCAGCCCGGCCAGCGCAAGCACCTCACCCTGGACCCGCCCGCCGGGCACCCCTCGCACGGCACCCTGCAGATCAAGCTCAAGGCCGGCATCGGCCAGGTGGAGGTGGAACGTGCCACGCCATGAATTCGACCCCGGCAGGCTCGTCCTCGGACTGGTCATGCTCGGCGGCTGCCTGGCCTATCTGGCCGCCGCCCGCGGCTGGTGGCACTTCCCCTCCTACGTGCTGCTGCCCGTCATGGTGGCCGGCTTCTGTGCGGCCGGCGTGCTCTCCTTCCTCGCCTACGTCCTGCGCCGGCACCGCGGCCGCGCTGCCGACACCGACGACCGCCCCGGTCACGCCGGCCACACCGGTCACACGGGCTGACGCCGTCGGGGGCGGTCCCGGCGGCGGGCGGACCAGGCCGCGTCCACCGACCACAGCGGCGCACCGGCGATGACCAGTGGCAGCCACGCCATCAGGTAGGCCAGGTCGTTGCCGTAGTAGTAGGGCGTCGTGGACCAGCTGACGGTCAGCCACAGGCTGAGCGAGATCAGCGCACCGCCGGCCGCGGCAACGCGCGCCCCTATGCCGAGCAGGGTGCCTATGCCGACCACCAGCTCACCCAGGGCGATGGCGTAGCCGAAGCCGACGGGGCTCTTCAGGGCCAGGTCCACCAGCCCCGGCACGGCGGCCGTTTCCCGTGCCGAGGCCATCAGCGCACCGATCGACTCCGGCCCCTCGCTCGCCATGAAGGCCGGGTCGGTGAGCTTGTCGAGCCCGGCGTAGACGAAGGTGATCCCGAGGAAGAGGCGCAGCGGCAACAGCGCGTACCGCCCCATGTCCCGCTCCGCGCCGCCCCCGCGACCCGTCCATGACCTTCCGCTCACGTCGCCGCCCTCCCTTTCCATCCCTCGCCGTCACGCACCGTGACCTTTCGTCCTCCGACCATACGTGCGCGGCGCAGAACGCGTTCAGCCCTGTGGACAACCTCCGTCGCGGGCGGCGGAAGTTGTCCACAGGGCTTGTGGGTGACGGTGCGGTGTGCTCAGCGGCCGGTGCGCACGCCCAGTGCGCTGCCCTTCAGCCACTGCTCCCAGCTGAGGTTCCAGTCGCCGTAACCGTTGCCGAAGTGGTCCATGGGCTTGGGCTTCGTACCGCCGCCGACCTGCACGACGTCCCCCTTGAGGCTCATGCCGTACAGCCACTTGGCGTCGTCGGTGGACATGCCGATGCAGCCGTGGCTGACGTTCTCCTTGCCGAACGACTCGGCGTTGTCGGGGGCCGCGTGCACGTACTCGCCGCTGACGGTCTCGCGCATGCTGTAGTCGTACGAGCCGTAGAAGCCGTCGGGGTGGTTGCGCGGGATGCCGATGGAGAGCGAGTCCATGACGACCCGGCCCTCCTTGGCGAGGATGGTTTTGATGCCCTCGCGGGTGCCGAAGCCCTTGCCCTCGTCGCCGCCGCTGATCGCGATGGTGCGCAGGGTCTTGCCGTTGCGGACGACGGTGAGCTTGTGGGTCTTGAGGTCGACGGTGTTGACCATCGAGTCGCCGATGGTGAAGGAAATCGTCCGGTCCCCGGCGGCGGCCGTGCCCGCGGCGAGCTTCACGCCCGCCAGCCGGGCGTCCAGGGTCACCTTGGTGCCGGCGGGCCAGAACTTCTCGGGCCGGAAGTGGACGCGGGTGTCGCCCTTGGACTCGTTCCAGTGCCAGGCCCCCGGGACCTGCGGCGAGGTGGAGACCTTCAGTCGTCCCTCGATGCCGGCGCGCAGTTCCTCGGCGATCTTCTGCTGCTTGAAGACGATCGCGATGGGCTGGCCGACGCCGACCTTCTCCCCGTTGGCGGGGGCGATCTCGGGCCGTACGGTCCGGGCGGCGCCGGACAGCATCACGGCCGCCGGGGCCGGCTTCTCGGAGACGGGCGCCGGGCTCGACGGCGCCGGGGCCGACGAGCCCCGGGCGGAGGACTTCGCGGGGCGCTCCTCGGCTCCGGCGCCGCCGCCGCACGCCGTGACGGCGAGCCCGGTCAGGGCGAGGGCGGCGGACAGCCCGAGGCAACGGGAGAGGCGGCGCATGGTTCTCCTACCGGTTCGTTCTTTGCAGACCCGCACACCGGACCCGCACACCGGACCCGGACACCGGGCCCGCGCACCGGACCCGGACACGACGGAGCCGAGACGTCGCCGCCTCGGCCTCCCACCATCGTAGGCAAGGTAAAAGGACCGCAAAGACGCCCTGGAGAACGAGCCACCCCCGCCGCTCGGCGGGGGTGGCGGCAAGCCGTCGCTCCCCGGGCCGTCAGTCCAGGAGCTCCGGCTCGCTGCGCGTGATCTGCTGGTAGAGCGGCTGGTAGTTGATCCACGCGACCAAGTCGTTGCCGAGCTGGTCGCGGGTGTGCGCCGCGTGCACCGCATCGATGCGCACGGGCTTGCCGGCCGCCTTGGCGGCCAGCTGCACCTGGCAGGAACGTTCCATCGTGATGAACCACCACGCCGCCGCGTCCACGGAGTCACCGACGGTCAACAGGCCGTGGTTGCGCAGGATGACGGCCTTGTGGGGCCCGAGGGCCGTGGCGATGCGCCGGCCCTCCTCCTCGTCCACGACGACGCCCGTGTAGTCGTCGAAGAGGGCGTGGTCCTCGTAGAAGGCGCACACGTCCTGGGTGATCGGCTCCAGCAGCTCGCCGAGGGCGGACAGCGCCCGCCCGTAGGTGGAGTGGCTGTGTGCGGCGGCCACGACGTCCGGGCGGGCCCGGTGGATCTGCGAATGGATCGCGAACGCCGCCTGGTTGACGTGGTGGCGGCCCTCGACGACCTGACCCTGGTGGTTGACGAGGATCAGGTCGGAGACGGTGATGTGCTTGAACGACATCCCGAAGGGATTGACCCAGAAGTGATCGGTGAACTCCGGGTCGCGCGCGGTGATGTGCCCCGCGACGCCTTCCTCGAAGCCGAACCGCCCGAAGAGGCGGAGAGCGGCCGCGAGCCGCTCCTTGCGGTGGCGCCGCTCGTCCTCGACGGACTCGTGCTTCGGCGGCATGGCGAAGTGCAGCTGGTCGGTGGGTATGGGCTCGGGGGCGGTGGCGCTGGCGCCGGCCTCGGGCATGACGGGCCTCCTCCGTGATCCGTGGCTACGGACCGGAAGCTACCGCCGGGTATGGGCGGAGGCCAGAGGGTGGGCGCGGGACGCCTAGAGCTTGTCGATCTCGGTGAGATCGATGTCGATGTCGAAGGGGACGGTGAGCTTGAGGCTGTCCCGGTACGTCCCGGTCGGCGTGTAGGCGCGCGCCTCATTGTCGAGTTCGAAGACGTACACGACCGGCTGGTGATCGGTAGTCGTCATCTCGACTCGCCAGAAGTGCGGGATCCCCGCACGGGCATATTTGAACGGCTTCGTCATCTGATCACGGGCCTCGGAGTCCGGGGAAACCACCTCGACCGCGAGCAGCACGTCCTCAACCGGGTAGTACGTCTGCTCCTTGCCACGCACCGACGCAGCACGTACGACGGAGACGTCCGGCTCCGGGCCGTTGCGCCTGTCGATCACAATGGTCATCTCCCGCCGAACCCTGAACTCAGATGGCACGGTACGGCGCAGGCCGCTCACCAGCAGGTCGATCACAATGCTGTGGAAATCCCGCTGCGGACTCACGAAAACCAGGCTCCCGTCGATCAACTCCGTGTGCGGCGGGAGGTCGGGCAGCGTCAGCAGGTCGTTCACGGTGTACCCGTCCTGCGGCGGCACCGGCCAGTGGTGCACGGGCTCAGCGGTCATGGTTCCTCCCATGGACGGGATCCTCGGCCGTACGGTCAGCGTACCCAGCCAAAACACCACCGCCGCCGCTCAAACGAATGAGCGACGGCGGTGGCGTTGACCTGATGGCCCTACGAGTGGGCCGGTGGGATTACTCCCACTCGATCGTGCCCGGCGGCTTGCTCGTCACGTCGAGCACCACACGGTTCACGTCACGCACCTCGTTGGTGATGCGCGTCGAGATCCGCGCCAGCACCTCGTACGGCATGCGCGTCCAGTCGGCCGTCATGGCGTCCTCGGACGAGACCGGGCGCAGCACGATCGGGTGACCGTACGTGCGGCCGTCGCCCTGGACGCCCACGCTGCGGACGTCGGCGAGCAGCACGACCGGGCACTGCCAGATCTCGCGGTCCAGGCCGGCGGCGGTGAGCTCCTCGCGGGCGATGGCGTCGGCCTCGCGGAGCAGGTCCAAGCGCTCCTTGGTGACCTCGCCGACGATGCGGATGCCGAGGCCGGGGCCCGGGAAGGGCTGGCGCTGGACGATCTCGTCCGGCAGGCCGAGCTCCTGGCCGACCATGCGGACCTCGTCCTTGAAGAGCTGGCGGAGCGGCTCGATGAGCTTGAACTCCAGGTCCTCGGGGAGGCCGCCCACGTTGTGGTGGGACTTGATGTTGGCGGTGCCGGTGCCGCCGCCGGACTCGACGACGTCCGGGTAGAGCGTGCCCTGGACCAGGAAGGCGACGTCCTCGCCGCCCGCGCCGGCCTCGGCCACGATCTCGGCCTGGGCCTGCTCGAAGACGCGGATGAACTCGCGGCCGATGATCTTGCGCTTGGTCTCCGGGTCGGAGACGCCGGCGAGCGCGTCCAGGAAGCGCTCCTGGGCGTCGACGACCTTGAGCTGGACGCCCGTGGCGGCGACGAAGTCCTTCTCGACCTGCTCGGTCTCGCCCTTGCGCATCAGGCCGTGGTCGACGTAGACGCAGGTCAGCTGGGAGCCGATGGCCTTCTGGACGAGGGCCGCGGCGACCGCGGAGTCCACGCCGCCGGACAGGCCGCAGATCGCGCGCTTGGTGCCGACCATCTCCTTGATGGCGGCGACCTGCTCCTCGATCACGTTGCCCGTGGTCCACGTCGGCTCGATGCCCGCGCCGCGGTAGAGGAAGTGCTCCAGGACCAGCTGGCCGTGCGTGGAGTGCATCACCTCGGGGTGGTACTGCACGCCGTAGAGCTTCTTCGCGTCGTTCTCGAAGGCGGCGACCGGCACGACGTCCGTGGACGCGGTGACGGTGAAGCCCTCGGGGGCGGCCGAGCAGGCGTCGCCGTGCGACATCCACACCGACTGCTCCGCCGGCGTGCCCTCGAAGAGGGTCGAGCCGGTCTTGGAGACGTGCAGCGGCGTACGGCCGTACTCGCGCGCGCCGGTGTTGTCGACGGTGCCGCCGAGCGTGGTGGCCATCAGCTGGAAGCCGTAGCACATGCCGAAGACCGGGACGCCGGACTCGAAGAGGCCGAGGGCGTCGTCCAGACGCGGGGCGCCCTCCTCGTACACGGACGAGGGGCCACCGGAGAGGATGATCGCCTTCGGTTTCTTGGCGAGCATCTCGGCGACGGGCATCGTGCTGGGCACGATCTCGCTGTAGACGCGGGCCTCACGGACGCGACGGGCGATGAGCTGGGCGTACTGCGCACCGAAGTCGACAACGAGCACCGGTTCCGCGGTGTTGTCGTGGACGGCGGCGGGGGGTGCTGCTGACACGGGAGCGGCCTTCCGGCGGGTCGAAGAGGGGGCTGTATTTGTCGATTCTACCGGGGCACGGGTGCTTGCTTTTGTCTCACCATCCGAATCCGCATTGGCCCCCGGGCCGCCCGCGGGCCATACTGTGCGCCATGCGCAAGCACACGACCTTCGTCTTTACCTATGGCATCCGGCCCGTCCGGTGCCATGGTCGTTCTGCTTGAGCAGCTGACAAGCGACTTCCCAGGCGCCCCGGGCCGACAAGGCCCGGGGCGCCTGTCGTTTCTCCGGGCCTTGCCGCTCCGGGGGGCCGCGCACCCCTTTGGAGGAACACACACATGAGCACCCGGACCGCACCCACCACCGCCCTCGCCGACGCCCCGGCCGGAACCGGCACCCCCGCCGGCGCCCGTCTCGACGCCCCCGCCGGCGCCCCCGCCGCGACCGGGGCCCGCACCGCGCAGGCCGCCGGTGTGATCACCGGCGCCCGCGAGCGCATCGACGATCTCGACGGCCGGATCATCGGCCTCGTGCAGGAGCGGATGGCCGTCTCCGCCGTGATCCAGCGCGAGCGCATCGCCTCCGGCGGCCGCCGCGTCAACCTCTCCCGCGAGATGGAGATCCTCAACCACTACAGCGAGCAGCTCGGCAAGCCCGGCACCGCACTGGCCATGACCCTGCTGGAGCTGTGCCGCGGGCGTGTCTGAGACCGGGCCCGTCACCCGTACGGCGCCGTGACCGGTGGCTGATCATCTTCGTTAATACCGGTGTCCGCGCCATCCAGGAGCGGCCCTCCGAGATCCGCACACGGCTTCCGCCCCCGTCCGTCCGGGCGCCCGGCAACGACAGGGCGGATCCACCGGAGTGTGTGACGCGCGAGCACGCGCGTCGTGGGACCTCACTCCGGTGGCGCGGCGACCGGTCAGCAGGGGACAGCAGCCCGGCCGCCATCCAGGGACGGTCGGTTCCAGGGACGCCTGGAACCGACCGTATCCGGTCGAAACGGTTGCGCCCGGGGCGGCTCATCCCGCACGATGCCAAGGGAGACACGGAGAGAAGACCGAGGGAAGCGGCAAGTCCCTTGCTCCGCACCACCATTGGTTCCACGCACTGCCATTGGTCCGACCACATCCGCACCACCCCTCAGCCTCGCCCTTCAGCACCACCCCTCAGCACCACCCCTCAGCCCGCGACGCTCCCCCCGGCGTCGCTCCGCGGCACCGACCTGCCCTGACCTCGGTGCCGGCAGTCAAGGGCCCCGAGGCCGCCCGCACGCCCCCGCGGAGCCGGCCCGGGGCCCTTCGCCGTGGTCCTGTGACATCAATCACCCGGGCTGTCCGGGTCGGCCGGGCACCTCCGGCACCGGCAGGAACGGCAGGCGCAGCGCCGCGAAGGCGTCCTTCGGGACCGCCGGGCTGCGTGGCTCGACCGCGGCGGTCCGTACGTACGGGCCGCCCTGCTCCGGCCGGGGGTCGGCCTCGCCCTTGTTCGGCCAGAGCGCCATCGCGCGTTCCGCCTGCGCCGTGATCGTCAGGGAGGGGTTGACGCCGAGGTTCGCCGAGACGGCCGCGCCGTCGACGACCGAGATGCCCGGGTGCCCGTACAGCCGGTGGTACGGGTCGATGACCCCGCGGGAGGCGTTCGGGCCGATCGGGCAGCCGCCGATGAAGTGGGCGGTGAGCGGGGTGCCCATGAGCTCCCCGACGTTGCTGCCGGGAAAGCCGTTGATCTCGCGGGCGATGAGGGTGGCCGCCTCGGCCGCGGCCGGGATCTGCTTCGGGTTGGGCGCGCCGTGCCCCTGCCGGGCCGTGAGCAGGCCCTTCCCCACGCCGCCCGGCTTGCGGTACGTCGTCAGGGAGTTGTCCAGCGACTGCATGACCAGGCCGATGATCGTCCGCTCCGACCAGCGGTGGTTGGAGAGCGACCGCAGCAGCAGCACCGGGTGCCGTACGCACCGCGCCGCGAAGGCCACCGCCCGCGGTGCCCGCGTCCCGACCGGCACCTGCAGGACGGACAGGCTGCCCATCGCGTTGGAGCCCTTGCCGTAGCGGACGGGCTCGATATGGGTGTCGGCGTCGGGGTGGACGGAGGACGTGATCGCCACGCCGCGGGTGAAGTCGGGCTCCCGGCCGTGGGCCTTGCGGTAGCGGCGGGGGGTGGTCTGGGCGCCGACCAGCGCCTCGGAGTTCGTCCGGGTGAGCTCGCCCAGCCGTGCGGAGATCCGGGGCAGCAGGCCCTTGTCCCGCATGGTGTGCAGGAGGGTCTGCGTGCCGTACGTACCGGCCGCGATCACGACGCGTTCGGCGCGCAGGACGCGCGGGCGCGCGGTGCGCCGCCGGCCGGTGGGGACGGTCAGGACGCGGTGGCCGCCGTCGCGGTGCTCGGTGACGGCCACGACCGTCGTCATCGGGTGGACGACCGCGCCGGCTCGTTCGGCGAGGTGGAGGTAGTTCTCGGTGAGGGTGTTCTTGGCGCCGTGGCGGCAGCCGGTCATGCACTCGCCGCACTCGGTGCAGGCCCGCCGGGCGGGGCCCGCGCCCCCGAAGTACGGGTCGGGGACCTCCTCGCCGGGGCGGGCCCGCCGGTCGCCGTCGCCGTCCTCGCCGTCGCCGAAGAAGACGCCGACCGGGGCCGGGTGGAACGTCTCCCCCACGCCCATCCGCTCGGCGGCCGCCTTCAGGTGCACATCCGAGGGGGTCATGGTGGGGTTGAGCCGCACTCCCAGCATGCGCCGGGCCTGCTCGTAGTACGGCCGCAGCTCCGTCTCCCAGTCGGTGATGCCGGCCCACTGCGGGTCGTCGAAGAACGCCTTGGGCGGGACGTAGAGCGTGTTGGCGTAGTTGAGCGAGCCGCCGCCGACCCCCGCGCCCGCCAGGACCATGACGTTGCCGAGGAGGTGGATGCGCTGGATGCCGTAGAGGCCGAGGGCCGGCGCCCACAGGTAGTTGCGCAGGTCCCAGGAGGTGCGGGGAAGGGTGTCGGGGGTGAAGCGGCGGCCGGCCTCCAGGACGCCGACGCGGTAGCCCTTCTCGGTCAGGCGGAGGGCGGAGACGGAGCCGCCGAATCCGGAGCCGATGACGACGACGTCGTAGTCGAATGTGGTCACTGATACCTCCGGTCAGCGCAGGCGCATCGCCTTCAACACCCGTAGTCCGCCCGTCATCAGCCGGGCGTACTGCTCGTCGTCGAGGCCGAACGCCGGCCCGAGCGGCATGACCCGCTGGTGGGCGACGGTCTGGGCCTCGGTGTACTTGAGGATGCCCTCGGCGCCGTGCCGGCGCCCCAGGCCGGAGTCGCGCATGCCGCCCATCGGGGCCTGTGCGCTGCCGTAGCCGGCCGCGTACGCCTCGTTGACGTTGACGGTACCGGCGCGCAGCCGCGCCGCGACCGCCCGGCCGCGGCGGCCGTCCCGGGTCCAGACGCTGGCGTTGAGGCCGTAGGGGGTGGCGTTGGCGAGCCGTATCGCCTCGTCCTCGTCGTCGAAGCGGTGGACGGAGACGACCGGGCCGAAGGTCTCCTCCGTGCAGACGGCCATGGGCGGCTCGACGCCGTCGAGGACGGTGGGTTCGTGGAACAGCGGCCCTACGTCGGGCCGGTGGCGCCCGCCGGCCAGGACCCTCGCGCCCTTGGCCACCGCCTCCTCCACGTGCCGCCGGACCGTGTCGAGCTGGCGCTGCGAGACGAGCGAGCCCATGTCCGCGCCGTAGGCGAGGCCCGTGCCCAGGCGCAGGGCGCGGGTGCGGGCGACGAAGCGCTCCAGGAAGGCGTCGGCCACGGACGAGTGCACGTACAGCCGCTCGATGGAGATGCACAGCTGACCGGCGGAGGAGAAGCAGCCGCGGACGGCGCCGGCCGCCGCCTTCTCGACGTCGGCGTCGCGCAGCACGAGCATCGCGTTCTTGCCGCCGAGCTCCAGCGAGCAGCCGACGAGCCGGGCGGCGGCCGCCTGGGCGACCTCGCGGCCGGTGCGGGTGGAGCCGGTGAACGAGACGTAGTCGGCGCCGGCGACGACGGCCGGGCCGACGACCGGCCCGTCGCCGACCACGATCTGCCAGACCTCCTCGGGAAGCCCCGCCTCGACGAGGAGTTCGCGTGCCCACAGCGCGGTGAGGGCGGTCTGCGTGTCGGGCTTCATCACGACCGCGTTGCCCGCGGCGAAGGCGGGCAGCGCATCGCCGACGGACAGCTCGAACGGGTAGTTCCACGGGGCGATCTGGCCCACCACCCCGCGCGGCACGCGCAGTTCGGTGACGCGGGTGAGGACGGGCAGGACGCCCGTGTGCGCCTTGGGCCGCAGATACGCAGGGGCCGAACGCCCGTAGTGCCGGGCGGCCACCGCGACCGCCTGCACCTCCTCGTGGGCGTGCAGGCGGGCCTTGCCGGTCTCCAGCTGGATGAGGTCCAGCACCTCCGACTGGCGGGCGAGCACGAGGTCGTGGAAGCGCAACAGCACGGCCGCCCGCCGCCGCACCGGCACGGCCGCCCACGCCTGCTGCGCCGTGCGGGCCCGTACGAACGCCTCCTCGACGTCCGCGGGCGAGGAAACGGGCAACTCGGCGAGCCGCTCCCCGGTGAGGGGCGCGTGGCCGGCGGTGGTGGCGCTCCCGGAGCTCACGACGGGGCGTATGAGGCGGGTGACGAGCGCGGGCGTCAGCACATCGGCGGCGGTACGGGCGCCCGCCGGGGCTACGGGATTGCGGGAGGTGCCATCGGAGACTGTTCCAGTGTCCTGCGGGTCCGTCATGCGGGTGAGCGTATGCCGGGTGGGCCGCTTTGGGTACCCGTTGGTAACACGATCCCCTTACGAGCGGGCCTGCCCTTGGCGCCGGCAGGCGAACCTCGCCAGGTTCCGGGCGGCCGATCGGTCCGCGGCGTGCGGTTCTCTCGGTGTGGGTCTGACTGCATGCGGCAGGCCCGGTGGCCTCAGGGCGCCGTACTGGCTGAAGCGACGCGTTCCGCACGCGTCGCAGCGGGACTCACCTGCGGTGTGGGTCCAGCCGGAGCCGTGCAGGCAATGGCTGACGAGCCGGCCGGTCGCGAAAGCGGTGCCTGTCCCGGCGCCACTCACCAGGTCCTCCGGGGCAGGAGATGCGCGTCGCTAAAGTGGCTGCGGACGGCGACGACGGCGTCCACGGTCGCTTCCTCGTCTCCGTGGGCTACGGCCTGCCGCCGCGCGGCTTCCAGGCCGGCGCACTCCGCACAGCCGACGGGCGACCTTGCCGCGGTCGCACGGATTCCGGCCGCCTCCCGCTCGGCCCGGGTCGCCAACCTCAGGGCGGTGAAGGGGACTTCCCATTCGGCACCGCCCCCGGGCCGGCGGAGCCGCGCGCGGCCCTCCCTGCTCCAGACCGCCTCGGCGATCCGGTTCTCTCGCGTGTCCACCACGTAAGCGCCATCTCGGTACGCCATCGACCTACGCCTTCCCCAGAGGAGTGCCAGCCGAGGGCAAACGTAGCGCTATTCGCGAAAAGCGGCAAGGTTGCGTGGTGATGGTCGATACCCCGCAGTGGTCGCATACCGTGTAAGGCGAGCACAGGTTGAACGGCAGTCGTGGGAGGACAGCGTGAGCAACGGTCAGTGGGTCAGCAGCTCGATGCCGTACCTGACACCACATCCCACAGGCCGCCCCGATGCCTGGAGTACGGAAACGGCCGCCCAGGGCCGTCGGGGCTCTCAGCGGATCGTCCACGCAGGCGAGGTGCCCGCACCGCACGTCGTCGCCGAGTTGCTCGAACTGCCCGACGGGGAGCCGGTCGTCGTGCGGCGGCGGATGGTGTTCCTCGACGACGAGCCCAACGAGCTGACGGACACCTACTACCCCGCCGGGATCGCCCGTGGGACCCGGCTCGCCGGGACGGCGAAGATCCCCGGCGGAGCCGTCACGCTGCTCGCCGAGCTCGGGCATGTCGGGGCGGTCGTCCGCGAGGACGTGACCGCCCGGATGCCGACCCGGGAAGAGGCGGAAGCCCTGCACACAACGCCGGACGAGCCCGTCCTTCAGCTGACGCGGGTCACGCTCGACAGTCACGAGCGTCCGATTCAGGTGGATGTGATGACCATGCCCGCTCATCGCCAACGGCTGCATTACGAGATCAGGATCGGATGACCGTGCCCGGATACGAAGCCGAAGCCGCCGACCGGCGCTCACTGCACGAGCGGATCGCCGCTGATCTGCGTGACGAAATCATGAGCGGCGACCTGGCACCGGGAGCCAAGCTGCCGTCCACCGTGCAGCTCAAGGCCCGCTTCGACGCCTCCAACGCCACCGTGCAGAAGGCCCTGCAGCTCCTCAAGGATGAGCGCCTGGTCATCGGACGGCCGGGTGCGGCCGTCACGGTACGCGAGCGGCGACAGCGCACCATGAGACCCGCCGCCTACATGGCTCCGGCGGCGGCCGGCGAACCGTACCGCTGGCTCTCCGAGGCGGGGAAACACGGCACGGAAGCCCGCAGCGAGCTGCTCGACGTGGCCGAGGTCGTCCCGCCCGCGGACATCGCCGCGGCCCTGAACCTCGCGCAGGGCGGTACGGCACTGCTCCGTTCACAGGTGCTCACCGTCGACGGCGAGCCCGTGGAACTGGTCAAGTCGTACTACCCGCTGGAGCTCGCCCGCGGCACGGCCATGACGGAACGCCGCAGGATCAAGGGCGGCACCCCGAGGCTCCTGGCCGACCTGGGCTTCCCGCCCCTGCTCAGCGTGGACAAGGTCTCGGCGCGCGTGCCCACGCAGGAGGAGTACCAGGTACTCCGCTTGCCGGGCAGCCTGCCGGTGCTCCGGACCCTGCGCGTCGTCTACAGCAAGGACGACCGGCCCATCGAGGCCAGAAGGCCGGTCATCTCTACGAGCTGCAGTACGAGTTCACGCCCGACTAGGACATGCCCCCGATCACCTGAGTGCTTCGCCCCCCCCGCTGCAGCAGCCGTCAGGGGCTGCGCTCACGGCCCGGCGGGCCCGCTCGGCTCCGGGGCGGGGGTCTGGCCGACCGCCGCGAGCAGTTCGAGCGGTAGCTCTTTGTCTGCCTGCCCCAGGGTGAGCCCGAGCCAGCGGCCGGAGGGCCGGTCCGGCCAGGCTCGCATGCTGCCTGTCAGCTGGCTCAGGTAGCCGACCGGCTCGGGCACCGACGCCCCGGCGAGGCCGGCCCGCAGGTACGGCAACAGGTCGACGACGAGCGGCTCGCCCCAGCGTGCGGTGAGGGCTGCGGTCAGGGCGTCGAGGTGGGTCCGCAGGTCTGCGTCCGCCTCGCGCGCCGCCTGGCCGTCGTCGTCATCCCAGAACTCCTGACTGGCCCGCAGGACGCGTACACGATGGCCGGGGCCGCCGCACCCGTTGTCGTCATGGAAGTCCGCCTCCGGGAAAGGCTGCGCGAGCATCTCGTCGATCAGGGGGACGTACTCGGCGGTTGTCATGAGCGCAGGCTAGGGGACCGCACTGACAAGCCCCCCGCCCGGAAGGCTCCTAGCCTTCCGCCGGCGCCTCCTGGATCGTCAAGTACTTGAGGACGTCCTCGAAGAGCTTGTCGCCGTCCTTGCGGCCCTGGCCGGCTGCGGGCATGCGGACCTCAAGGTCCCAGGAGACGTTCTCGTCCTCGTTGACGATGACGCGCTGGCGGATGGCCCGCTTGGGGGCCTTCTCGTCGTTGCCCGACCTGCGGTAGACGGTGACCGTCTCGGCCGCCTCCATGCCCTGGTGGCGGGGGGCCTCGACCGTCGTCGACGTGGGGTCGTCGACACCCGACACCTTGCCCTCCTTGTAGGACTGGGCCAGCTTGTCCGCCTCCTGCTCCGCCGAGCCGATCTCCGCGTGCTCGGTCGAGTACGCGGACTTCGGCTCCTCGGTCCTCCTGGTGAGGTAGATGTTGAAGATGCCGCTGGGGTCCTCGAACCCGACCCAGCCCTTCTCGGCGTCGACGGCCTTGACGTAGTCCTCGGGGACCGCGAGGGACGCCTTGACGATCTCCGGCTCGTCGCGGACCTTCCAGTGGGGCGGGATCGTTTCTTCGGCGAAGGGGTCCAGGACGACCAGACTCGCCGTGACGGCCGCCGCCAGGACGCCGCTCAGCAGGCCGAACTGCGCCTTGCGGTTGCCCTGCAGGACGGGCGGGACCCAGGCGTTGCCGGCGGCGGCCGGGGGCGCGGCGGGGGTCGCGGGAGCGGGGGGCTGGGGCGGGAGCGGGCGGGCCAGGTCCTCCAGGGTGCGGCGGATCTCGGCGGGGGCCGGGCGGTCCGCCGCGTCCTTGCTGAGCAGCCGCATGATCAGCGTGCCCAGCGGGCCCTCGGCACGCACCGGCGACTGCGGCTGGGCGGAGATGATCGCCTGCATCGTCGCCTGCGTGTTGGAGCGGCGGAACGGCGAGACGCCCTCCACGGCCGCGTACAGCACCACGCCCAGCGACCACAGGTCCGACTCCGGGCCCGGGCGCCGGCCCGCCGCCCGTTCCGGGGCGACGAACTCCGGGGAGCCGACGAACGCGCCCGTCTCGGTCAGACCCTGCTCGCCCTCGATCTGCGCGATGCCGAAGTCGGTGAGGACGACCTGTTCGTCGCGCCCGAGCAGCACGTTGTCCGGCTTCACGTCACGGTGCAGCACGCCCGCCTCGTGGGCGGCGGCGAGCGCGCCGAGGACGGCGAGGCCCACGCGGGCCGCCTCGCGGGGCTCCAGGGTGCCCTCGGCGAGCTGATCGGCGAGCGAGCGGCCGTGCACCATCTCCATCACGATCCACGGGCGGCCGTCCTCCTCGACCACGTCGTGGACGGTGACGACGGCGGGGTGCTCGATCCGGGCGGCCGCACGCGCCTCGCGCAGCATGCGCTGGTGGATCTGCTGGAGCATGTGCTCGGGCAGGTGGTCGGGAACGCGCGGCTCCTTGACGGCGACGTCCCGGTCGATGACCTCGTCGCGGGCCTTCCAGACCGTGCCCATGCCGCCGTGGCCCAGGCGGGAGATGAGGCGGTAGCGGCCGCCGACGAGCCGGCCGGCGCCCGGCACGGGCGCCTCGGACGGGGCCGGAGCGGCAGGCTTCTGTCCGGAGGATTTCTGTTCGGCAGGCTTCTGCTCGGATATGTACGGATTGTCGGCGCTCGGCTGCTGGGGCACCGACCGCAGCGTGGGCAGCGGCATCGGCGCGGTCGCCGTTCCTGGCGTGAAATGTTCGGGTTCAGGCGCGCCCGGCGGCTGAAGTCCGTAGCTGGTGGGCTCGTTCGCCCATCCCCCGTGGTTGGTCATGGCTCATTCTCTACCAAGCACCGCGGCGCCACCGCACCTTGGGATCCCCCGCCTCAGGGGGACGAGACCGGCTTCGTCCTGACAAACGTGGACAGCGCCGTACGGAAGTGCCGCCGGCCCTCCGCCGCCTTGCCGGCCGGGGACGAGACCCATACGTCATACATCTTTTCTCCCTCGTCCCAGGCGAGGTCGTAGGTGTGCCGCGGACCGACGGGCCCCTTGTTCTCCTGCGCCTCGAAGCCGTCCCAGACGAACTCCCAGGAGGCTGCGCGGCGGCCCCGGTGCGAGGTGCGCTCGACCTTGCCGTCGCGGTAGCCGGGGTAGCGGTCCGGGGCGAGCGCGGCGGAGCTGCGCATGACGACGATCGGGCCACCCTCCTGGATGTCCTGGATGAGGACGCCGATGCGGAACTCCTTGCCGGGCGAGTAGTAGAAGACGCGCGGCGGCTCGAAGGAGCGGGTGAAGCCGTCGGGCACGGCGAAGGCGAAGCCCGCCGGGTCCTGCACGGCGTGGTAGCCGTCGGGCGCGGCCACCGACGCGCTGGCGGGAGGCGGTTCGGCGGCGGAGGGGGCGCGCGGCGGGCCCGAGGAGTGGATCGCCTTGCCGTCCACCGACGCGGCCCCCTCACGGTCCATCAGCAGCGCGGCCGCGCCCGCGCCCATCCCGGCCAGCGTGACGATGGTCAGCGCCGCCATCAGGGCGGTACGGGCACGTCCGCTGCCGGGCGTGACGGCCGACGCCGGGACCGCGGCGGGAGGCCCGGCGGGGACCGAGGCCAGGGCGGCGGCAGGGGCGGCGGCGGGCAGCGGCGGCGGGCCGCCCGCCGCCGTGGGCGTGTACGTCTGCGGGGCGGGGGCGCGACCGGTCTCCAGGTACGCCCGCAGCAGCCGTTCCGCCTCGTCCGCGCCCATCCGCTGCGCCGGGTCGCGCTCCAGCAGACCCCGCACGACCGGCAGCAGTGGCCCGGCCGCGGCGGGTGGCCGGATCTCGGCGTAGACGACGGCGTGCAGGATGCCGCCCAGGGAGTCCCGGTGGAAGGGCGATTCCCCGTTCATGGCCGTGCACAGCAGCACGCCCAGCGACCACAGGTCGGACTCCGGGCCCGCGCGGCCGCCCGCCATCCGCTCCGGCGCGGTGTACTCGGGCGAGCCGACGAACGCGCCGGCCTCCGTGATCGTCGTGGCGCCGGAGACCTGGGCGATGCCGAAGTCGGTGAGCACGACCCGGCCGGTCACCGCCTCCAGCAGGACGTTGGGCGGCTTGATGTCGCGGTGCAGGACCCCCCGGGCGTGGGCCGCGCGCAGCGCGCCCAGCATCGCGATGCCGATGCGGGCCGCCTCCTGCGGGCCCACCGGGCCCTCCGCCGAGAGCCGGCCCGACAGCGAGCGGCCCTCGACCAGCTCCATGACGATCCAGGGCCGGCCGTCCTGCTCGACGATGTCGTGCATGACGATCACATTGGGGTGCTTGATCAGCGCGACCGCACGGGCCTCGCGCAGCATGCGGTCGTACTGCGCCCGGGCGTCCGCGGGGGACTGCTGATCGTCGACGTGCAATTCCTTGACCGCGACCTCGCGGGCGAGCAGCTCGTCCGTGGCACGCCACACCGTGCCCATGCCACCGCGCCCGATCTTCCTGACCAGCCGGTACCGCCCGGCGATGAGACCGCCGTGTGCAGCGAAGGTGCCCATGGAGCCATACTGCCGCACCACTCCCGGGCCGACCGGGCCCGTACAGGTCGCTTCACTCCGCGGGCGGGAAAAGCAGGGCAATGAGTCATGTACAGTTGTTCCCGCAACGCCGACCGGCCGACGGGTTTCCGCCACCGGGGGGCCGAGCGCTCGTAGCTTAACGGATAGAGCACTTGACTACGGATCAAGAGGTTGCAGGTTCGAATCCTGCCGAGCGCACATGCATGACGGGAGCCGGACACATCACGTGTCCGGCTCCCGTTCTTCGTTCCCGAGGGACGGGCACCCCGTTCCCTCAGGACGCACACCGCGCGCCCTAGGACGGAATCCGTCCTACATCCGGCCTACGGTCTTTCCATGGTCACCCTCCCCCGCATCGGCGACGCGCAGCGTCGCGCCCGCCTCGGGCACCGTCACCTCCTGGCACCCGAGCGCCGGGCCGCCACCGTCGAGGAGGTGACCGACGCGCTCGTCGGACTGCACGCCACCGACCCGGCGACCGTCTACCTCTCCGCCTGTGCACGGCTGGCCGAGCCGTCGGCGGCCGAGGTGGAGCGGGGGCTGTACGAGGACGTGACGCTGGTGAAGCTGCTGTCCATGCGGCGCACGATCTTCGCCGTCACCACCGACACCGCCCCGTACGTGGCCTCCTCCACCGCCCGGGCCATCGCGCTCAAGGAGCGGGCGACGTTCGTCAAGCGCCTGCGGGCGAGCCTGCCGGAGTGGGACGAGCGGCGCCTGGTGCGCGTCGAGCGGGAGGCGCTGGAAGCGCTGGCCGCCCGCGGCGAGGCGACCACCGCCGAGCTGGCCCGGGACGTGCCGGCGCTGCGGGAGGCCGTCGTGACGTCTCCCGGCAAGCCGTACGAGGGGCGGCAGAGCGTCGGCAGCTGGGTGCTGCGGCTGCTGGCCTGCGACGGGCACGTGCGCCGGGCCCGCCCGCGCGGTTCGTGGACGAGCAGCCTCTACACGTGGGCGTCGGCGCCGCAGTTGCCGGACGTGCCGGTGCGGGAGGCCAAGGCGGAGGTGGCGCGGCGCTGGCTGGCCTCGTACGGGCCCTCGACGGAGGCGGACCTCAAGTGGTGGACGGGCTGGACCGTGCGCGACACGCGCGCGGCGCTCGCCGACGCCGGGGCGTGCGCCGTGCAGTTGGAGAGGGGGCCCGGCCTGGCGCTGCCCGACGACCTCGACGACGTGGAGCCGTGCGGCGACTGGGCCGCGCTGCTGCCCGGGCTCGACCCGACCTCCATGGGGTGGCGCGAGCGTGACTGGTACCTCTCCCCCGACGACGTGCCCTTCCTGTTCGACCGGGCGGGCAACGTCGGCCCCACCGTCTGGTGGAACGGCCGCATCGTCGGCGGCTGGGCGCAGCGGGCGGACGGCGAGATCGTGTGGCGGGCCCTGACGGACGTGGGGCGCGACGCGGTGGCCGCGATCGAGGCGGAGGCCGGCCGGCTCTCCGCCTGGATCGGTGACGTCCGCGTCACGCCCCGGTTCCGCACCCCGCTGGAACGGGAGCTGGTCCGTTAGCCGCCGGCACGGTCAGGCAGCGGCTCCGGCGGGGGCCGGAGCGGTCAGGAGCCGGAGCCGTACGGGCGGGTGATGAACTCGACGGCGATGGTGCCGCCCGGGTCCCACACGTACACGCCGCGGCCGCCGTCGTTGCGGTTGATGCCCTCGGTCGTGCGGTAGGGGTCGGCCCAGTGCTGCAGGCCCCGCTCGGTGATCCGGGCGTAGGTCGCGTCGAACTCCTCCTCGCTGATGAGGAAGGCGAGGTGGGAGCCGTTGAGGTCCTCGGGCTTGACGGCGAAGTCGGCGAAGTCGATGTCGACGCCGTTGGACGTCTTCAGCTGGGTGAAGTGGTGGACGTCGACCGGGGGTGCGCAGCCCAGCAGCTCGCTGACGAACGCGGCGCTCTCCCGGCGGTCCTTGCAGTGGACGATGATGTGGTTCAGCTCGTTCGCCATGAGGTCTTCGTTCCTTCCGGTCCGGTGGGTCAGGGTTTGGTGGTGCGGCGGGGCAGGGCCAGGCCGCCCAGGGCGGCGCAGGCCGCGCAGGCGGCGGCCAGCAGCAGGCCGCGCCCGTAGCCGGCGGCGAGCGCGGCCGGTACGTCGTGGGCGTGGCCGGCCAGCCGGGCGGCCGTGGTGCGGGAGGCGACGGTGCCCAGGACGGCGAGGCCGAGGGCGCCGCCGACCTGGCGCGAGGTGTTGACGAGGCCGGAGGCCAGCCCGGCCTCCTCGCGGGCGGCGCCGCTGGTGGCGGTCATCGTGGTGGGCATGGCGGCCAGGCCCGCGCCGAAGGTGGCGAGGACGAAGGGCGCGGCGACGTCCGTCGCGTAACTGCCGCCGGCGGAGAGCTGCGAGAGCCAGGCGAAACCGACGGCGCTGACGGTCATGCCGCCGACCAGCAGCGGGCGCGCGCCGACGCGTCCGACGCAGCGGGTGGCGAGGCGCGAGGCCGCGATGATCGACAGGGCGCCGGGCAGGAAGCACAGGCCCGCCTGCAGGGCGGTGTAGCCGAGCACCTGCTGGAGGTAGAGGGACAGCAGGAACCACATCGAGAACATGGCCGCGCCGATCGCGATCACGACCAGGTTCGCGGTGGCGAGCGTGCGGCGGCGCAGGACCGCCAGAGGGACGAGCGGGTGGGCGACCCTCGCCTCGACGGCGAGGAACGCCCCCAGCAGGACGACCGCGGCGGCCACGGGGCCCCACACCGCGGGCGCGTCCCAGCCGTGGGTCTCGCCGGCGATGATCCCGTAGACGAGGGCGGTCAGGCCGGCCGTCACGGTCACCGCGCCCGGCAGGTCGAGCCGGCGCAGGCCGCCGCCGGCGCCGGTGGCGGCCGGTACGTACGCCAGGGCGGCGGCCAGCAGCACGGCGCCGAGGGGGACGTTGACGAACAGCACCCAGCGCCAGCCCGCGTACTGCGTGAGCACGCCGCCGACGACGGCGCCCGCCGCGCCGCCGGCCGCCATGACGGCGCTCCAGGCGCCCATGGCCCGCGTGCGGGCGGCGGGCTCGGTGAACGTCGTCATGATCAGCGTCAGGGTGGCGGGCGCGAGGACCGCGCCGCCCACGCCCTGCACCGCCCGTGCGGCGATCAGCAGGGCGCCGCCGGGGGCGAGGCCGCCGGCGAACGAGGCGGCGGTGAAGGCGGCGAGGCCGGTGAGGAAGGCCCGTCTGGTGCCGACGAGGTCGGCCAGGCGGCCGCCGAGCAGCAGCAGGCCGGCGAAGCCGAGGGTGTAGGCGTTGACGATCCACTGCTGGCCGGCGCTGCTGAGGTGCAGCTCGGCGCGGATCGAGGGCAGCGCCACGTTCACGATCGACACGTCGAGGATGACCATGAACTGGGCGGCGCAGGCGAGGACCAGGATCGCCGCGGTGGAGCGGGGCGCCGGGGACGTGCCGGGCGCGGTGGGGCCGCCCGCCGTGCCGGGCCGTGGTAACGCGTCGGTGTCCATGAGGCGCCCCCGAGCCTTCAGAAGTAGACCTGCTCTAAAAATATAGCAGCTCTATTTATAAGCGCGGGAGTCGTTATTCTGAGCGCATGACGTCATCCCCTACGGACACGAGCGGGCTGCGGGGCCGCAAGCGGGAACGCACCCGGCGCGCCATCTCCGACGCGGCCTTCCGGCTCTTCTCCGAGCAGGGCTTCGACGCCGTCACGCTCACCCGCATCGCGGCCGCGGCGGACGTGGCTCCGGCGACGGTCTTCACGCACTTCGCGTCGAAGGAGGACATCTTCTTCAGCCGGCGCGAGGAGTTCTGGACGGGCATGCCGGAGACTGTCGGGTCGGCCCGCACCTGGGACGGTCTCCTCGACGGCCTGCGCGCGTTCTACGCCGGCCGGTGCGAACGGATCCTGTCCGGCGACCACGCCGCCCACGGGCGGGTCTTCTCCCGCGTCCTGCTGGAGAGCCCCGCGCTCAGGCGCAGCTACCTCGCGATCGCCGCCGAGCGGCAGCAGATGCTGTGCGAGCTCCTGGCCGCGCGGGCGCCGCAGCTGCCGGAGGCGGAACGGAAGCTGTTCGCCGCTCTGGTCGTCACCGTCGGGGAGACGGCCTACGCGGCCGTGCACACCGCCCTGGCGGCGGGCGAGCCGGCCGGACGCGCGCGGTCGGCCGCCGAGGACGCCCTCGACCGGGGCTTCGCCCGGCTCGCCCGGGCCTACCCCGGCACGGCCGCACTCACGGCGGCGCCGGCGTAGCACCACGCGGCGGAAAGGGGGCCGGCGATGCGCGCGCCCCCTGACCGGCCCGGGCCGGCGGGCCCGCCTGCCCTGCCTCGCCCGCCCGCCTGCCTACGTCCCTGCCGTCAGCCGACCCGCCAGCCCAGCGTCGTCGTCAGCCGGTCCGCCAGTGCCGGGTCGCGCACCGCCTCCGTGCGGTCGGTCCCCCTGGCCGTCAGCGTGTGGTGCCGGCCGTCGGCGGGGACGCCGAGCGCGCGCGGGACGACCGTGGTGCGCCCCCGGGCGGCCACGGCCTCGCGGCCGTCGACGTACCAGCGCACTTCGGTCGTCGCCGACGCCGCACGGACGCGCACCCGGTCGCCGCGCCCGATGCGTGTGCCGCTGCCCGGCTCGCCGCTGAGCACGCGCGCGTGCCGGTAGAAACCGGCGATCATCGCCTCCCGGCCGGGGAGGTTGAACTCGCGGCCCAGCGACCGCATGAGCGAGTCCTGGGTGGGCCGGAAGAGGCCCCGCGGGTAGTAGCCGCCGCCCTCGTACGCCCCGACCGTGCCGCCGTCGGGCGAGGTCCGGCCGATCCAGCGGTACCACTTGGCGCGCCGGTCCGTCATCTGCTCCGCGGTGAGCGCGGAGACGTTGACGTCGCCGGGCTCGGGGCCGGTGTAGGTGCCGTACTCGTCGTACTGGTACTCGTCGGCGAGTTTGCCGAGGGAGTGGCCGGTCTCGTGGACGGCGATCTGGTCGGATCTGTCGTTGTCGGAAGAGGCGGTGGCGATGCCGTCGTAACCGACCGTCGAGACGACGTCGTTGTAGCCGGCCCCGCCGTACTTGGTGGAGTTGGCCAGCACCACCACGAGGTCGGCGGCGGGCGCCTTGGCGGCGTACGACTCGACCTTGCCGGTGTCGACGCACAGCAGCCGCTCGATGCCGTCGCAGAAGAAGCCGGACTTCAGCGCGGTGTCCTTGGCGACACCCTGCGCGGGGTCCCCGGAGACGCCCGACTCGCGCGACACGGCGTCCACGGCCCAGACGTTGAAGAGGTTGCGGTAGGAGGCGTAGGGCTCGACGGCCGACATTTTCGCCCACTTGGCCCGCACGGCCGTGTGGAACGCCTCCTGCTGGGAGGCGGTGTAGCCGTCGCCGATGAACACGACGTCGAGCGTGGTGCCGGTGGGCCCGTTGGTGACGACGGGCGTCACGTCGCCGTCGCCCTTGACGGACGGGCGCAGCGAGCGCGGCGGGGTGGGGGACGCCGGGACGGTGGTGTGGTGGGGGTGTCCGCCCGGCTCGGTGAAGTACTCCACCCGTTGGGCGGGTTTGACATCCGGAGTCGGACCAACGGCGGAGGCGCCGGTGCCGGCGGCGAGTACGGCCATGACGGCCACGCTCGCCGCGAGAGGTATTCGTCGGTGCATGGGGGGTTCCTCCCGAACCGAAACCCACTGCACAAGCAGCGGGTTAAGTCGCGTTAAGGCGCCGCTTAACGTAGAGGCTCGGGAGGTTCATGACAATGGATGCGGCTGATGCGGCCTCACATTCGCCACGGGGGCGGCAGGTGCGTGCGCTCAGATCTCGTCCCGGACGAGCCGGAGCAGCCGGTCCAGCACCACGCGTCCGCTCGCCCGCACGCCGTCGTGCTCGTACTCGTCGGTGACCCACGTCCGCAGTCCGGCGATGGACCGTGCCGTCCTCAGCGAGTGCCCGGTGTCGACGTAGAGGTCGTCGTGGTAGATCGCGGCGGCGACCGGAACGGTGTTGCGGGCCAGCTGCGCCGCGTCGTACAGCGGCGTCCATCCCTCGCGCCGGGCGAGCAGCTGGGCGGTCTCGTGCAGCGGGCGCAGGGCGGGCTGGGTGTGCAGCATCCAGGGGTGCACGGTCTCGCCGGTGAAGAGGAAGCGCCCGCCGTCCTCGACGTTCGGTTCGAACTGCGGGAATTCGGCACGGACGCGTTCGGCCGCCCAGTGCGTCGGGCGGCCGTCCTGGGCATAAATGGCCTCATGGAGGAGCGTGTACAGAGGGCTCGCGGCGCGCGAGAGCAGCGCCGCGACCTGCTCGCCGAACGCGTCGGAGAGCTGCTCTCCGGCGGGCGTCGGCACGAAGGCGTCCTCCAGGAGGTAGTGCAGCCGGTGGGAGCCGTCGCCGGTGCCCAGCAGGATGCCGAGCTGCTGGAACTGTTCGACGGTCAGGACGGTGCCGTCCGGAAGGGTCTGCGGCTGCTGCGCCAGGTGCCGGGCGATGCGCCGGGCCGCCTCCTCGTCCTGCGGGTAACGGGCGTAGTGGGCGAGGCACTTGCGTTCCATGCGGGGGTAGGCCGCCCGGTAGACGTCCTCGGCGCCGGCGTCCAGGGACGGCAGGCCACCGGTGACGATCACCTCGGCGAGTCCCTCCGGCGCGAAGGAGAGGTAGGTGACGGCGCAGAAGCCGCCGAAGCTCTGCCCGAGCACGGTCCACGGGCGGCCGCCGGTCAGCCGGGGGCGGATGTACTCGCAGTCGCGGACGATGGCGTCGGCCCGGAAGTGCGCGAGGTAGGCGGCCTGCTCCCCGGGGGTGCCGCGCAGCGGCAGGGTCTGCCGGGTGGCCGGGGTGGAGCGGCCGGTCCCGCGCTGGTCGAGGAGGAGGACGCGGTAGTCCTCCAGCGCCCGGTCGAGCCAGTTCTCCCGGCCCACCGGCCGGCCCGCCGGGAAGCCGGGGCCGCCCTGGAGGTAGACCAGCCAGGGCAGGTCCTCCCGGGCGCGGCCGGCGGCGACGACCTCGCGCGCGTAGAGGCGGATACGCTCCCCCTCCGGGTCCCGGTGGTCGAGCGGTACGTCGAAGAAGTGGTCGGTCATCATGAGGCCGGGCTGGCGGACGGTGGCGGCGCCAGGGGCCCCGGTGTTCGCTGTGTCACCGTTTCCGGTGGTCTTCGGTATGGACGGCACGGACGGCGCAGGCGACACGGTTACATCCTCACGTAAGCAGACTTAACGAACGGCTTGGATCACGGCGCAATGTACCGAGGGGCGGAAGTGGCCGAGAACAGCACCCACGGCATACGGGCGGACGAACCCTCCGACATCGGGCGCCGCGTCCTGCGGATGCGCACCGAGCGGGGGCTCACCCAGAAGCAACTGGCCGAACCCGCCTACACCGCCGCATACATCTCCACGTTGGAGGCCGGCAAGGTACGGCCCTCCGAGACCGCCCTGCGCCACCTGGCCGGGCGGCTGGGCACCACCGTCGAGGAGATCGCCACCGGCCGTCCCCCGCACCTGGCCACCGAGCTGCGCCTGCGGCTGACCGACGCCCGGCGCACCCTGGCCACCGGCGACGCCGAGGACGCCGCCGTGCTCTTCCGCGCGCTGCGCGACGAGGCCGCCGGGCTCGACCTCGTGCAGGAGCACTTCACCGCCCTGCTCGGGCTCGGCGACTGCGCACTGGAGACGGGCGAGCTCACCGACGCCCGCGACCTCTTCGGCGAGGCCGAGGCCCTGCTCGCCGGCCAGCCGCTGCCGCGCCGCGTCCCCGCCCTGCGCGGGCGGGCCACCGCCCACCTCCTGGCGGGCGAACTGCGCTACGCCTGCTACCTGCTGGAGACGGCCCTCGACGAGCTGAACGCCTCCGGCATGCACGACCCGGACGCCCTGCTGCTCCTCTACACCGCCTCCATCGCGCCCTACATGGACATGGGCGCGCACGCACGCGCCGCGCACGCCGCGGAGCTCGCCCTCGCCCTCGCGCCCCAGGTGGACAACCCCGCGCTGGTGGCCGGCATGCACCGGGGCGTGGCCCGCACCCTCATCGCCGAGGGCCGCATCGCCGACGCCGACGCCTCCCTCGCCAAGGCCCAGGAGCTCTACCAGCAGCTGCACATCCGCACCGAACTGGCCCACTGCCACTGGATGCGCGGCTACGTGCACGCCCAGGACGGCAACCTGCGCAAGGCCGAGAGCGAGCTGCGCACGGCCCGCGACATGCTGGCCTCCAAGCGCGCCGCCCTGTTCACCGTGCAGGTGGAGGTGGAGCTGGCGGACGTGCTGCGCCGCCGGGGCAAGGCGGCCGAGGCCGAGGAGCTGCTGCGCCCCCTGCTCGCGCCGACCGCGCTGGGCGCCGAGCGCGGTGCCGTCCACGCGGGCGGCGCGCACCGGCTGCTGGGACTCATCGCCGAGGAGCGGTCCGACACCGACGCCGCCGAGGAGCACTACTGCGCCGCGCTGTCGCTGCTGGAGCGCACGGGCGCCGCGGGCGACCTCGCCGACCTGTGCCGGCTGCTGGGCGACCTGCTGCGGCGTACGGGCCGTACGGAGGCGGCCCTGGACGCCTACCGCACGGGCCTGGGACACCGGGCCGCGCCCGGGACGACCACACTGGGCCCCGCGCCCACCGCGCCGCCGTACTGGCCGCGGCCCTGACGCCGCGGGCCGCCGCCGGCCCGCCGACCGGCCCTCCCCTCACCGGGGCCGGTCAGCGGTCGGACATATGGGGTGCGAGCAGCCGCTGCCAGCCGCGCCGCAGGCTCTCGTACTCCTCCTCGCACAGCCCGGCGCGCTCCTTGCTCAGGCGCTTGCCGTCGACGAGGGAGCGGTACTCCTTGCCCCGCTTCTGCCGGGGCGCCGAGCCGTAGAGGTAGCAGCGGTAGCTCGCGCTGCGCATGGCGTCGGGGGCGTGCTCGTCGGAGGGGTCCACGTCGGAGGGGTCCGCCTCGCGTGCGTACTGGGCGTAGTTGTCCGCCGCGGCCAGCAGCGCGGCCCGGCCCGTCTCGCCCCGGCTCAGCAGGCGGTACGCCGCGAACTGGTCGGCGACGTCCTCCTCGTGACCGGTGAAGGGCAGGGCCAGCTTGTCGATGAGCGCGTGGCCGGCCTCGTGGTAGAGCGTCTCGGTGACGACGCCGGCCGTCCGCTCGTCGGGGTCGCCGCCGTCCCGCTCGGCCGCGAACATCGAGCGGACCTCGCCGATGAAGCCGTAGCAGAGCGATATGCGCCCGGACTCCGGGTCGTACTCGGGGATGCCGTCCTTCTCGCAGGAACGGCCGACGATCCGCACCGGCTGCGGCAGCCGGACCGTCCGGTTCAGGTCGGCCGCGACCTGTTCGGGCAGCCGGCGCCCGCGCAGGAAGGCCCTCTCGTCCTCGCCCCCGCGGGAGGGGGCCTCGTAGGACACGGACAGGCCGCCGCCTGTGGGGGGCGCGGCGGCCTGCGACCGTGGGCCGCACGCGACGGCGAGGGCGGCGGTACAGACTCCGGCCGCCACGAGCGCGCGGGCGCGCCGCGGACGGGCCGGGGTCCGGGGACCGACCCCCGCATGGTGCAGCATGGACAGCACTCTGCCGTCCGGCGGGCCCGGAGGGAATCCGCCGTGGGTCCAGATCCACCCCCGCCGGTCGGCGGGGGTGGCCCCGGCCCTGGGGTGGAGTGCCGAACTCCGCTTTTATCCGCCGGTGCGGCAGGCTGGAGGGGCCGGGAGCCGGACGGAACCCGGCGGAACAGGAAAGAGGAGCGGGCGGTGATCCGTGTTGCGGTGGTGGACGACGAACAACTCGTCCGGTCCGGGCTGCGGATGATCCTGGGCACGGCCCCGGACATCGACGTGGTCGCCGACTGCGGCGGCGGCGAGGCGGTGGCCATGGTGCTGCGGTGCGCCCCCGACGTGGTGCTCCTCGACATCCGCATGCCGGACGTCGACGGCCTGACCGTGCTGCGCGCCCTGCGCGCCCACCCGCACCCGCCCGCCGTCGCCATGCTCACCACCTTCGACGCCGACGAGTACCTCGCCGCGGCCCTGCGGTCGGGCGCCGCCGGCTTCCTGCTCAAGGACACCGACCCCGAGCAGCTCGTGCGGGCCGTGCGCACGCTCGCCGGGGGCGGCAGCGTCCTCGACCCGGGCGTGACCCGCGCGGTCATCGGCGGCTACCTGGCCGCCGAGGCCGAGTCCACGGCGGCCGCGGCGGTGCGGGCGCTGACCCCCCGCGAGCGCGAGGTGCTGGCCCACCTGGGCGCGGGCCTGGCCAATCCGCAGATCGCCGAGCGGATGGGGCTCGCGCCGAGCACCGTCAAGGACCACGTGCGCGCGGTCCTGGGCAAGCTCGGCGGCGTCAACCGCGTGCAGGCCGCGATCGTCGCCGACCGGGCCGGGCTCGTGGCCACGGTCCGGGAAGGCGGACGGCAGTGAGCCCCTGGCGGGTGCCGCTGCCGGCCCGGATGCCGGACTGGGTGCCCGTGGCCGGGCCCGCGCTGCTCGCCGCCGGGGACGCGCTGCTGGTCAACGGGATCGAGCCGGGGTACGAGCTGTGGGTGTCGCTGCTCGCGGCGGCGGCGCTGCTGTGGCGCCGGCGGCTGCCCGCGACCGTCTTCGCCGCGACCCTGCCCGGCATGTACCTCACGTACATCTGGCTCGCACCCATGATCGCCCTCTACACGCTGGCCGTGCGGCGCCCGCACCGGTGGCTGCTCGCCGTCGCGGGGCTGCTGATGACGACGGCGCAGTTCGTGCCGTACCCGGTCTCGGACCTGACGCTGGCCGACCGGCGCGAGACGGCCGTCAACCTGGTCGACGCCGTCGTGGTGGCGGCCACCCCCATCGCGCTGGGCCTGCTCACCCGCACCCGCCGCGAACTCGCCGACCGGCTCGACGAACTGACCCGCAGCCGGGCCCGCGAGGACCGGCTGCTGGCCGACCGCGTCCTGGCCACCGAGCGGGCCCGGCTCGCCCGCGAGATGCACGACGTCGTCGCGCACCAGGTCAGCCTCATCAGCCTGCAGGCCGGAGCCGTGCAGATCAGCACCGAGGACAGCCAGGCGCGCGACGGGGCCCGCACCATCCGCGAACTGTCCGTGCGGACCCTGGACGAGCTGCGCCACATGGTCGGCATCCTGCGGGCGGCGGGGGCGGACACCGAGGAACTCACCCCCCAGCCGCGGCTGTCGGACCTGCCGCGGCTGATCGATCTGAGCGCGCTGGACGTCGCGTTCGAGGACGGCTCCGACCCGGCGGCCGTGCGCCCGGAGGCCGTCGAGCGCGCGGCCTTCCGCACGGTGCAGGAGGCCCTCACCAACGTCCGCAAGCACGCACCGGGCGCGAAGGTGACGGTCCGGATCACCGAGGACGACCGCGCGGGGCTGCTGGTGGAGATCCGCAACGGACCGGCGGACGCGGCCGTGCCGGCACCGGAACTGCCCGGCGGGGGCCACGGTCTGGTGGGCCTGCGCGAGCGGGCGCAGAGCCTGGGCGGGACGCTGGAGGCGAGCGCCACCGAGGAGGGCGGGTTCGCCGTACGGGCCCGCTTCCCCCGGGAGGAGAGATGACGGCGGCCCGGGGCCGCGCTCAGGCCGAGAGCGGCTTGGTGGCGGGCTCCGCGGTCGCGCTCTCCAGGTCCGGGTAGACCTCGAACAGCCGGCGCACCCCCAGCGCCCCCAGCACCCTGTTGACGTGCGAGTCCTCCACGGCCCCCTGGGCGGGCAGGATCAGCCTGAGTCTTCCCTGACAGGAGCGCATCAGCCGGCGTGCGGCAATCAGTACCCCCACGCCACTGGAGTCGCAGAACCGCACTTCGCCGAGGTCGAGCACCAGGCTCCGCCGACCGTCCGCCACAGCGTCGTGCACGTGCTGGCGGACCGAGGGCGAGGTCACCAGATCGAGTTCACCGCAGACCTGGAGCACGGCCCAGTCCCCTTGCTCATGCTCCAACACCTTCAACGTCACGCGTTCGAGCCCCTTCACTCGGTCTGTCGTTTCCTTCGGAATGGACCCTTCCGCGGTATGGCTGCCTGGCGCTTCCCCCGTGGAGCGGCATGTGAAACACCGTGCGGGGCACGGCGTGAATCATCGCCTGGCATAAGCCGACCGCTGTTGAGCCTATGCCCAGCCCGGACCCCCAATCCCCATAGATCCGGTCACACCCGCATAACACATCGGCACATTCGGGCGCGTTCGACCACGACCGGCCATGACCGGTCGTCACCCCGCCCCGGACCTCCACCCAAAGTGAACGCTTCAATACCATGCGCAGCAGAAGTGAGAGTCACCCTTTCCGGGTTTCGCCCCAAACGCTCGTGCGTTGTCGGACCCTGCCGATACATTCGGCGAGAGGGCGTACAGGAGTGCGTACGGAGGGGGCAGGCCGGATGACGAACGACGCACCACCGCGGTGGGACCGCAGGATGCAGCAGCGGCTCGTCCACGGCGAGGCCGCCGCGCTCGGCGAGCTCTACGACCGCTTCGCCTCCCTCGTGCACGGCCTCGCCCACCGCGTCCTCGGCGACGAGAGCGGCGCGGACCGCGTCACCCGCGAGGTCTTCGGCTACGTCTGGGAGCACCCGGAGGCGTACGACCCCAAGGAGGGTCCCCTGCGCTCGTGGATCGCCTCCCTCGCCCACCGGCACGCCGTCAGCCGGCTGCGGCGCACCGAGGACGACGGGGAGCGGCCCGCGGCGGAGATCGAGGCCAAGGTGCGCGCCGCCAGCGCCGCCGCCCGCGCCGACTACATCGTCACGTCCATGCCCGCGCCCCTGCGGGCCGCCCTGGACCTCGCCTACTTCCGCCGTCTGGACTACCGTCAGGCCGCGGTGCGGCTGGGTGTCACCGAGGACGAGGCCAGGCGGCGGCTCAGGCTCGGGTTACAGCTGTTGTCCACCGCCCACGAGGGCCCCCGGGCGGTCGCGCCGCCCGGCGAGGCGGCCCTGCGATGAACGACGCGCCCCTGCCGCCGGAGGCGGCCCGTCCGCCGTCCCACCACGTGCTCAAGTCGCTGCTGGGCGCCTGGGCGCTGGCCGCGTGCTCGGCCGAGGAGACCGCCGCCGTCGAGGAACACCTGACCGACTGCGCCCCGTGCGCGGAGGAGGCCGTCCGGCTGCGCGACGCCGTCGCACTGCTGCACCCCGAGGACAGCCTCGACCTCGACCCCACGCTGCGCTCCCGCGTCCTGGCCGGAGCGCTCAGCCGCCGGCCCGCCCGCATCCCCGTCCCCGAATGGGCCGCGCCCTACGAGGCGGAGGCCGCCCGGCTCGACGCCCTGCTGCGCGACATCGGCGAGGCGGAGTGGCAGGCGCCGGTGCGGCTCACCTGGTTCGACGGGCGGCGCCCCGCCGCGCGCGAGGCGACCGTCGCCGGCGTCATCGGCCATCTGACGGCCGTCGACGGCATCGTCGCGGGCGCGCTCGGCCTGCCCGACGGAGGCGGAAGCGGTTCGCCCGACGAGCGCACGGAGGCCCTCTGGGCCTCCGGCACACCCACACGGCAGACGCCCGCCCAGGTGCGGTCCGCCTGGCGCGACCAGGGCCGGGCGCTGATACGGACGGCGTCCTTCGCCGACGGGAACGTCGCCGACCTCGACGTGCCGTACGGCCCGTTCAGCCTGCCGCTGCGCGACTCCTTCCTGGACCGCGCCTTCGAGTGCTGGGTGCACGCCGAGGACATCGCCGACGCCGTCGACTATCCGTACGAGCCGCCGTCCTCGCCGCACCTCAACCGCATGATCGACCTGGCGGCCCGGCTGCTGCCGTCCTCGATCGCGGCACGCCGCCGCGCGGGCCTGGCCCCGCCGGCCCGCACGCTGGTCGCGGCGGGCACGCCCGGCCGCGCCCTGCACCTGGAGATCGAGGGCAGGGGCGGCGGCCACTGGTACATCGCCCTGGACTCCCCCGGCGCGCTCGGCACGCCGGAGGGGGAGGTGGCGCATGTGGCCCTGGACGGGGTGGAGTTCTGCCGCCTGGCCGCGGGCCACGTCGCCCCGGAGGAGGCCGCCGCCGGCTCGCTCGGCGACGCCGAGGCCGTCCGCGACGTCCTGTACGCGACGGCGTCGCTGTCACGGCTGTGACGGCGGCCGCCGCTCGGGGGAGGACGTCAGGCGAAGACCACCGTGCGGGTGCCGTTCAGGAGCACGCGGTGCTCGCTGTGCCACTTCACCGCGCGCGCCAGCGCCTGGCACTCCACGTCGCGGCCGACCGCGACGAGCTGCTCCGGGGTGACGTCGTGGCCGACGCGCTCGACCTCCTGCTCGATGATCGGGCCCTCGTCGAGGTCGGCCGTCACATAGTGCGCGGTGGCACCGATCAGCTTCACACCACGCGCGTGCGCCTGGTGGTACGGCTTCGCGCCCTTGAAGCTCGGCAGGAAGGAGTGGTGGATGTTGATGATCCGCCCGGAGAGCGCCTTGCAGAGGTCGTCGGAGAGCACCTGCATGTAGCGGGCGAGCACGACCAGCTCGACGTTCTCGGCCTGGACCAGCTCCAGCAGCCGCGCCTCCGCCTCCGGCTTGTTCTCCTTCGTCACGGGGATGTGGTGGAAGGGGACGCCGTAGGAGCCGACGAGCTCGGCGAAGTCGGTGTGGTTGGAGACGACCGCCGCGATCTCGACCGGGAGGGCCCCGATGCGGGAGCGGAAGAGCAGGTCGTTGAGGCAGTGCCCGAACTTGGACACCATCAGCACGATGCGCATCTTCTCGTCGGCCCGGTG
The DNA here is from genome assembly GCF_020328095.1 of Streptomyces sichuanensis. Classification (NCBI taxonomy): domain Bacteria; kingdom Bacillati; phylum Actinomycetota; class Actinomycetes; order Kitasatosporales; family Streptomycetaceae; genus Streptomyces; species Streptomyces sichuanensis. Next base: position 64,500 of record NZ_JAIXMK010000021.1, on the reverse strand, counting down.
GATCTGCCAGTCCATCTGGAAGGAGTCGCCGACCGCCGCGAAGCTGGCCCGCAGCTTCTCGACCGTGACCGGGGCCTCCGCACCGAAGTGCACGCGCATGAAGAACAGCCCGGTGTCCCGGTCGCCGAACTGCTGACTGTCCTCGATGTTGCAGCCGGTCATGAAGAGGTAGCTGGACACGGCGTGCACGATGCCCTGCTTGTCCGGGCAGGAAAGGGTGAGGACGTACTGCTGAGGCTGTTCGGTGGTCATAGCCCAATAGCGTCGCATATCCCGGACCCCTGCCGGACCGCCCGCCGGGCGGCGGGTGGCGGTTCAGTACCCGGTGGCCAGCTCCAGCACGGCGAGCGGGCGCGGCGGCACGTCCGGGCTCTCCCCGTCGCCCGCCGCCAGCCGGACGTGTGCCTCGCGCGCGGCCTGCACGACCTCCGGCCAGCCGTGGTGCTGCAGGTAGGCCGAGGACGGCGCGTCCGCCCCGACCTGGTGCATGATCCGCAGGACGCGCAGGACGACGACGTCGACGAGCGCGGCCTCGCCCGAGTCGCGGAAGACGGTGCCGACGTACTTCTCGGCCGACCAGTTGTCCAGCCAGGTGTCCTCGACCAGGCGGTAGACGGCGTCGGTCACGTCCCCGTACCCCTCGCGGCCCGCGAGCCAGCACTCCTGCTGGAAGACGAGGTCCGAGAGCATGTGCAGCGCGGAGCGCACGTTCGCGCGCCAGCGCCACCACGGCATGTCATTGAGCGGCATACCGTCCATGGTGGTCGAGCGGCGGCCGCGACGGGAAGACTTCTCTGAACCCTGCACAACAATCGATCGTACGTTCCCGCCGCGCCCCGCCGTGCCCCACCCCGGCCGCTCCCGGTGTTCACCCCGGCGTCACCCTTCGTTGCGACATGATCACTCCGCCGTTACCTGCCGGGCGGCAGGCTTCCGGCCATGACCGGACGGCGCCGCCTGTTCCCCCGCCCGCTCCTGCACTCCGCCATGGCCGCGGTGTGTGCGACAGCCGTGGGAGCGGCGCTGTTCACCGGGTGCGGTGGTGGGCTCCCGGGGGCCCGGGGGGACTCCCGGGAACCCATCACCGTCATGACCTGGGCCCCCGAGGGCACCCAGGCCACCAACATGGCCGGCATGCCCGCCATGGCCACCGCCTACGCCCGCTGGGTCAACGCGAGCGGCGGCATCCGCGGCCGCCGGCTGAAGGTCCTCACCTGCAACGAGCGCAACGACACGGTCGCGGCCGCGGGCTGCGCGCAGCGGGCGGTGGAGGCCGGGGCCGTCGCGGTCGTCGGCTCCTACAGCCAGCACGGACGGTCGATGATGTCGGCGCTGGAGGCATCGGGGACACCGTTCATCGGCGGCTACGGGATCACGAACGAGGAGTTCACCAGCCCCCTGTCGTACCCCGTCAACGGCGGCCAGGCGACCCTGCTCGCCGGCAACGGGCGGCAGCTGGCCGGGGTGTGCCGGCGCGTCGCGCTCGTCCGGCCGGACACGATCGCCGGCGACCAGTTACCGCCACTGCTCGACGCGGGCCTCACCGCGGGCGGACGGCCGCGGGCCGCCGACGTCCGGGCCCCGGAGGACGCCACGGACTACACGCGGCACAGCGCCGCCGCCCTGGAGAGCGCCGGCACCGAGGACGGCGCCTGCGTCACCGCGGCGCTCGGCGAGCGCACGAACACCTTCTTCGACTCCTTCCGGCGGCTGCGCGAGACCGGACGCGGGTCCGGGGTGCGCATCGCCGCCGTGCTGGGCAGCGTCCAGCAGTCGCTGGTGGACAGCACGGGCGGCGCGAGCAGCCCGCTGGAGGGCGCGTACGCGACCGGCTGGTACCCGGCGGCGGACGACGGCCGGTGGGCCTCGATGCGGAAGGTCATCGAGGAGCACGCCTTCGGCGACAATCGCGTCAGCCCCACGGACCCCGGAGTCCAGACGACGTGGCTCGCGTACACGGTGCTGCGGTCGGTACTGATGTCCCTGGACGCGGACGACATCAGCGCCGCATCGGTGCGCCACGCCCTGGACGACGGCCACGAGGTCGACACGGGCGGCCTGACACCGCCCCTGCGCTGGCGGCAACAGGACCTGCTGGCCGTCCGCGACTACCCGCGCGTCGTCAACGCGGACGTCACCTACCAGGTGGTCAGGGGCGGCCGCCTGGTCGCGGACCGCAGCGGCTTCGTCAACGTGGCCCGCACGCTGGAGGAGCAGAGCAAGGGCTGACGCCGACGGGTGCGCTGCCCGGTGAGGGCCGGGCAGCGCTCGTCGTCCTCGTTACAGCTGGGTCCACTCGTGCTGCGTCAGGCCGTACTTCTTCGCGATCGGGTTCCACAGCTCGGCCGCCTTCTTCTTGGCGGCCGTCGCGTCGCCGCTGGCGCGGTCGCCGGCGACGCTGTCGGCCGAGGGACGGGCATGGCCCTTCACGCAGCCCTTCTTGCCGTCCACCTGGCGGGCCCACGCCGCGTAGTGGCTGTCCGCCGACGCGGACGACTTCCACGCCTTCGACAGCTGGCCCGTCAGCTCCGCATGCTGGGGCAGCTGGTCCGTGGCCGTCTGTTCGAGGCGCGTCACCAGGCCGTTGCGCTGGCCCGCGGCGGCGTCGAGGTCGGCGGCCGACTTGCCGAGGTCCTTGCAGCTCCGGGTGGAGTCCACCGCCTTGATCACGGAGTCGCGGCTGTTGTTGCTGTCCTTCAGCAACGCGTCCAGCGCCTTCGCCTGGGCCTCGGCCGGGTCGGCCGACTTCTCCGGGGCCTTGGGGCTGGGTGCGGCCGACGCCTCGCCCTTGGGCGCGGGGGTGGGCGACGTACTGGCGACGGCGGCCTTCTGCGGCTCGCTCTTGTCGTCGTCCCCGCCGCTGAGCAGCGCACCCGCGCCGAGCCCGGCGACGGCACAGCCCGCGACGACCGCGGCGATCAGCACGGCCGGCGACTTCTTGCGCCCCGGCTGCCGCGGCGCGTCGTCCCTCGGGCCCTGGGGACCGCGCGGGCCCTGCGGCCCGTTCGGGGGCACGCCGTACGAGGGGCTGGCGGCCGGCTGCGGGGGCGGCGTGGGCGCGCCGACCGGCGGGACGGGCGGCAGTTGCTGCGTCGGGGTGGCGGCCCGGAAGAGCGTGTCGAACTCGGCGGGCGGCGGCCGCTCGCCCGCCGGCGCCATCACGGTGAAGGGCGTGGCCGGCCCGGAACCCGTCACGGACGGGGCCGGATCGGTGCCCCCGGCCTGGCCCTCGGGGGCCCGCTCCGGCGCGGCGTGCCGCCGATGGGCACCGCCGCCACCCGCCGCCGGGCCGACCGCGGTCGCCTCGGCACCGGCCGGAGGCGCACCCGCGGGACCGCCGTGCGCGCCGCCCGTCGGCGCCACGACGGGAGCCCCCTGCGGGGCGAAACCGGCAGACGGCAGCGGGGGCGAGCCGGGGACGGGGGGCATCAGCGCAGTGGCATCGGCGTCGGAACCAGCACCGGCATTCGCCCCAAAGGGAGGCATGCCACCCACGGGCTGGATCAGGGCCGTGGCCTCCGCATCGGGCCCACGACCTGCACCGGCACCCGGCGCGTAAGGCGGCATACCGCCACCCACCGGCGGAATCAGCGCCGTGGCATCAGCATCAGAGCCACGACCTGCACCGGCATTCGCCCCAATGGGGGGCACACCGCCCACAGGCTGGATCAGGGCCGTGGCCTCCGCATCAGAGCCACGCCCCGCACCGACACCCGGCGCAAAGGGAGGCATGCCACCACCCACGGGCGGAATCAGGGCCGTGGCATCAGCGTCGGAACCACGTCCGGCACCCACACCCGACCCAAAGGGGGGCATGCCACCCACAGGCGGGATAAGTGCGGTGGCCTCCGCATCAGAGCCACGTCCGGCGCCGCCCCGCTGCGGGGGAAGCAACTGCGTGGCCTCTGCAGCGGATTCGGGGACGCCGCGACCGTACGTACCGGGCGGCTCGTCGGCCGCCTCCCGTATCTCACGTATCTCGCACACGTCCCGTCCGGCGGGCGCACCGCCGTCACCGCTCACCGGCGGCAGGTACTGCGTGGACGCCTCGGCCACGGGCGGGGCCGCGTACGGCGGGGGCGGCAGCGGGGCGCCCGGCATGGGGGCGCCGCCCAGCGGCGGGAGGTACTGCGTGGCGTCGGAGTCGCCCTGGGGGGTCTCCGGTGGCAGGGGGGCGCGATGGGCGCCGGGGCCCCAGGGGGCGCCCCCGTCGGGGGCGGGCCGTACTGGCGGCGCGGGCGGGGCCGCAGCGGGCTGCGGCTCGTTTCCCTGTCCGCTCTGCGTCACCGGGACTCCTCAGGCTGTAACGGGACTTGCGTGACCGGCGACTCACGCTACCGGTTCGCACAAGTGCGCGGCCGCACCGGCCCGTCCCGGTTCCGCACCAATCCGGCTGCTCCCGTCCCCTCCCGCCCCGGCCCCGCCCCACAACGAACGGCCAGCCGGGGCCCCGGCCCAAGCCAAGACCCCGGCACCCCTACACCCCCAGCACCCCCTACGCCGCCTGCAACTCCATCCGCGCCCCGAACTCCCGCACCACCGGCTCGTCCCGGTACGGCTCCAGACGCTGCCGGAAGTCGTCCAGATACTCCGCCCCACGGTTCGAGCGCAGGGTGCCCAGCAGTTCCAGGGCCCTCGTGCCCGTCAGGCAGGCTTCCTCCACCTCGCGCTGCTGCACGTGGGCCGTGGCCAGCAGCAGCAGGTCGATGGCGCGGCGGCGCACCCGCCCCGTCGGATGCGTGGTCAGGGCGTCCTCCGCGTGCCGGCGTGCGGGTTCCGCCTGGCCGAGGTCGCGGTGACAGTGCGCCAGCTCGTCCGAGAGGTAGGCCCGGTCGAAGTGGCGGATCCACGGCGGGTCGTCGCCCGAGTCCGGGCCGTTGTCGGCGGCGTCCAGGCGGGCGATCGCCCGGGAGGCGACCGTCTGGCAGGAGCGCGCGTCACCGAGCAGCGCGTGGCCGCGCGCCTCGGCGGCGTAGAACATGGCCTCCGCGCGCGGCGTGACGTGCCCGCGCGCCCCCTCCTGCGCGGCCTTGGCCAGCTGCGCGATCTCCCGCGGGTTGCCCAGAGAGGCGGCGAGGTGGCTCATGCTGGCGGCCAGGACGTAGCCGCCGTAGCCGCGGTCACCGGCCGCCTGGGCGAGCCGCAGGGCCTGGATGTAGTAGCGCTGGGCGAGGCCGGGCTGGCCGGTGTCGACGGCCATGTAGCCCGCCAGCTCCGTCAGCCGGGCAACCGCCGCGAACAGTTCGCGGCCGACCGCCTCCCGGTACGAGCCGGCCAGCAGCCCGGAGACGACGCTGTTGAGGTAGTGGACGACGACGGGGCGCACGTGGCCGCTGCCGTAGCGGTGGTCGAGCTCGACCAGCGCCTCGGTCGTGGCGCGCACCGCCTCGACGTCCGAGGGGCCGACGCGCGCGCCCGCGCTCCGCGCGACCTGCGCGTCCGCCGCGGTGATCAGCCAGTCGCGGCTCGGCTCGACGAGGGCCGAGGAGGCGACCGACGTGCCGCTGAGGAAGTCGCGGCGGCCCACGTCGCTGCGCCACAGCTCGCAGACCTGCTCGATGGCCCCGAGGACCGTCGGGGAGAACTGCAGACCCACGCCCGAGGCCAAGTTCTTGCCGTTGGCCATGCCGATCTCGTCGATGGTGACGGAGCGGCCCAGCTTGCGGCCGAGGGCCTCGGCGATGACGGCGGGGGCCCGCCCGCGCGGCTGCTGACCCCGCAGCCAGCGGGCCACGGACGTCTTGTCGTACCGCAGGTCCAGACCGTGCTCGGCGCCGCACATGTTGACCCTGCGCGCCAACCCGGCGTTGGAGCAGCCGGCTTCCTGAATCAGCGCTTGCAGCCGTTCGTTCGGCTGCCGCGCAACGAGTGGCCGTGCGGCCATGACGTAACCCCCTGAGACGCTATGCGTTCGCGATGAGCTCCGCTGGGTGCGGAGGAGCCGGTACAGCTGTGAACGCTCTCTCCTTCGATCTTTGCCCCCCTGATATCCGGAGAATGCAGGACTTGCCGGTATTCGCATCGATCGCGGCAATGTCCTGGGTCAGCACGTGCGCCCAGGTGGCTACCCCTTCGCTGCGGCGAACTTTCGCCTGCGCCCCCGTACATGCATCCGTGCGCCCCACGTGCTGTTACCGGCAGTTGCAACATGCCTGTGCCCAAGCCGTAACCCCTGGTGACAAGGGGAGTTGTGTTGAACGTGGAAGAGACCATCGGAGTAGGAGCCCCGCACATCCCCCAGCAACGCGGCGAGCGCGTGCTCGATGCGGCGGCGAGATACGCGGAGGACCGTCACTGGGACGTATTCGCCGGTACGTGGCTGGAGGCCGTGGACGGGCGGGAGCGCTGCTCGTGCGGCGATCTCGACTGCCCCGCTCCGGGGGCCCATCCGGCCCGGCCCGACTGGGCGACCCAGGCCACGGGGAGCGCGTCCACGGCGCGCCGCATGTGGACGAAGCAGCCCCGCGCCTCGATCCTGCTGCCGACGGGCCGTACCTTCGACGCGCTCGACGTCTCCGAGTCCGCCGGCTTCCTCGCGCTGGCCCGCATGGAGCGCATGGAGATCCAGCTGGGGCCGATCACGTGCACGCCGTTCCGGCGGATGCAGTTCTTCGTGCTGCCCGGCGGGGCCCTGAAGGTCGCCGACCAGGCGCGCAAGCTCGGCTGGTCGCCCTCCACGCTCGACCTCGTGGCCCGCGGGGAGGGCGACTACGTGATCGCGCCTCCCACCCGCATCGGCAACCGCGGGCCGGTGCAGTGGGCCCGGCAGCCCACGGCCGCCAACCGCTGGCTGCCGGACGCGGAGGAGCTGGTCAGCGCCTTGGCGTACGCGTGCGGGCGGGAAGCCGCCCTCGCCCGCGGCCGCTGAGTCCCCCGGCCAGGCCCAGGCCCAGGCCCCCGGAGGACCTTCCTCACGACGAACTCCTGACAAACCTCACTGCCCGCCCTCCCGGACCGCCCCTACCGTGGACCGGGAGGGCGGGGCACTTCCGGCTCCCCCGGCACCACCTTCACGGGGAAAAGGACGAGCACAGTGGGACAGGACGTCATACCCGCGGTCCGCATCGAGGGACTGTGGAAGCGCTTCGGCGAGCAGGCGGCGGTGGCCGGTATCGATCTGGAGATACCGGCCGGGCAGTTCATCGGCCTGGTCGGCCCGAACGGCGCCGGCAAGACGACGACCCTGTCCATGGTCACCGGCCTGCTGCGGCCCGACTCCGGCCGCGTCGAGATCGGCGGCCACGACGTCTGGCAGGACCCGGCCGCCGTCAAGGCGCGCATCGGCGTCCTGCCCGAGGGCCTGCGGATGTTCGAGCGGCTCTCCGGGCGCGAGCTCCTCGCCTGCACCGGCCGCCTGCGCGGCCTGCCCGGCGACGAGGTCGACAAGCGCGCCACCCAGCTGCTGGACGTCCTCGACCTGGCCGGCGCGCAGCACAAGCTGGTCATCGACTACTCCACCGGCATGCGCAAGAAGATCGGCCTGGCCGCGGCGCTGCTCCACAACCCCGAAGTCCTCTTCCTGGACGAGCCGTTCGAGGGCGTCGACCCGGTCTCCGCCCAGACCATCCGCAAGGTGCTGGAGCGCTACACCGCCTCCGGTGCCACGGTCGTCTTCTCCAGTCACGTCATGGAGCTGGTGGAGTCCCTGTGCTCCTGGGTCGCCGTGCTGGCCGCCGGCCGCATCCGGGCCCACGGCCCGCTCGCGGAGGTGCGGGGCGAGGCGCCCACTCTGCAGGACGCGTTCCTTTCGCTGGTCGGCGGGCGCGCCGGCGCGGACAGCGAGAACCTCGACTGGCTGGGCGGCGCCCGATGAGCGCCCCCGCACTCCCCTCTCTGCTCGGCACGTTCGCCCACCTGAAGCTGTCGCTGCTGCGCAACGGCCTGCGCCAGTCCTCGGGCCGCAAGGCCGTCTACATCACCTCCATCGTCCTCACCGCGCTCTTCGCGGCGCTTGAGCTCATCGCCCTGATCGCCCTGCGCGGCAACGAGCACGCCGCGGCCCTGACCGTGCCGCTGGCGGTCCTGCTGGCGCTCGGCTGGGCGTTCGTCCCGCTGTTCTTCCCGGGCGGCGACGAGACCCTGGACGCGTCCAAGCTGGTGATGCTGCCCCTGCGGCCCACCCCGCTGGTGGCGGCCCTGATGACGGCCTCGCTGATCGGCATCGGTCCCGCCTTCACGCTGATCCTCTTCGTCGGCTCGGTGATCGCGACCGCGCACGGCGTCGCCGCGGCCGTCGTCGGGGTGTTCGGCGCGGTCCTGGCGCTGCTGCTGTGCCTGGCGCTGGCCCGGGCCGTCGCCACCGCCAACGCCCGGCTCCTGACCAGCCGCAAGGGCCGTGAGATGGCCCTGCTCAGCGGCTTGATCATCGCCCTGGGGCTGCAGTTCGTGAACCTCGGCATGGCGAAGCTGAACACCCTCCACCTCGCCCGGCTGGAGCCGCTCGCCGACGTCCTGCGCTGGGTGCCGCCGGGCTCCGCCCTGGACGCCGTCCGGGCCGCCGGCGAGGGCTCGTACGGGCTGGCCGCCGGCGAACTCGCCCTGTCCGCCGTGGTGCTGGCGGCGGTGCTGTGGTGGTGGCAGCGCAGCCTCGCCGCGGTGATGGTCTCCGCGGATGCCTCCACCGTCTCCCCCGACGCGTCGCGCAAGGACGCCGGGCGGACGGCGGACAAGGGCGCCGGACTGGCGGGCCTGCTGCCCGCCGGGCGCACAGGCGCGGTCATGCTGCGCTCGCTGCGCTACCTCGGCCGCGACCCCAAGACCCGCATGGCGTGGGCCTCGGCGCTGATCATCGGCCTGGTGGTGCCCGCGGTCAACGCCGCCCAGGGCAACGGCAGCATCTACTTCGCGTTCTTCGCGACGACGGTCCTCGGCATGCACAACTACAACCAGTTCGGCCAGGACGGTTCGGCGTTCTGGATGGTGCTGCAGACGATCTCCTCGCCCCGCGACGCCTATGACGAACTGCGTTCCCGTGCGCTGGCCGTCGCGCTGATCGCCGTGCCGTACACGACGCTGGTCGTCATCGTCTCGGCCGCGATCACGGGCAACTGGCGGGACATGCCCATGGTGTGGGGACTGTGCCTGGCGCTGGTGGGTGCCCTCTTCGCGACGGCCGCCACGACGTCGTGGCGCTACCCCTACTCCATTCCCCAGGAGGGGGCCTTCAAGAACGTCGCCCCCGGCCAGAACGGCATCGCCTGGGCCGGCATGCTGCTCGGCGCGCTGGTGAGCGCGGCGCTGTGCACCCCGCTCATCGTGGCGGCGATCTGGCTGCACTCGGCGGGCGCGACGGGCCTGTTGTGGGCGCTGGTGCCGGCCGGTGCCGGATACGGGGTGCTGATCGCCTGGGCGGGGCTGCGGTTCGCGGCCCCGCGGGTGGCCGGCCGGCTGCCGGAGATCCTGGCGGCGGTGAGCAAGGGCTGACGACGACGGTCGGCAAGGGCGCACGCGGCGGCCGTCAGCCGTCGGTGGCCCGCTCCACATAGCCGTCGGGGCGGACGAGCAGGGTCGTGGGGGCGGCGTCGGCACGGGTGACCGTGGTGACGCCGTCCTCCTTCTCGTCCGCCTTTCGCGCGTCCGCGCCCCGCGGCAGGACCCGTACGTACGTGCCGGCGCGCAGCGCCTCGTAGAGGCGGTCCGGGCCGTCGGCGGTCTCGGCCAGCGGCAGGTCGGGGGCGCGGCGGCCGACGAGGGGGTGGGCGCCGGGCGGGGCCGGGTAGTGGATGCCGACGCCGGAGATGAACAGGGCGGCCCGGTCCAGTGCGAAGGGGGCGAGGGCGACCGCCCCGGCCAGGGCGTTGCGCAGGCCCCGGGTGACGGGCGTGGCGGCCAGGACCGACCGGACGATGGCCCCCGAGAGCCGCAGGACCGCGGTGCCGACGGGGTGACGCTCGTCGTGGTAGCTGTCCAGGAGCCGGTCGTCGCCGCGGTGTTGCAGGACGGCGGCGAGCTTCCAGCCGAGGTTGGCGGCGTCCTGGACACCGGTGTTGAGGCCGAGGCCGCCGGCGGGCGAGTGGCAGTGGGCGGCGTCGCCCGCGAGGAGGACGCGGCCCTCGCGGTAGCGCGGCACCTGGCGCTCGTCGCTGTGGAAGCGCGAGGTCCAGCGGGGCTCGCGCATGCCGAAGTCCGTGCCGAACGCGGCACGGGTGACCGCGCGCAGGCTGTCGAAGTCGACGGGGGCGCCGGAGGGCAGGTCGCTGCCCCGCTCCCAGGCGATGACGCGGTACCAGCCGTCCCCGAAGGGGGCGATGAAGGCGAAGCCCCCGGCGACGCCGTTGAACGCGGGGACGTCCTTGGGGGGCACGTCCAGGCGCACGTCGGCGAGCATCACGGACCGCAGGACGGACCGTCCGGGGAAGGGCATCCCGAGGGCCGTGCGGACGGCGCTGTGCACCCCGTCCGCGCCGACGACGTAGCGGCCGCGCACGGTGGCGGAGGCGCCGTCCCCGGCGGGTTCGACGTCGACGTCGACGCCCTCGGCGTCCTGGCGCAGCCCGGTCACCCGGGCGCCGCGCCGGATCTCGGCGCCGTGCGCCAGGGCGCGCTCCTCCAGCAGCCGCTCGATCTCGTACTGCGGGGTGATGAGCACGCCGGGGAAGCGGGAGTCGAGCCGGTTCAGCTCGATCCAGGTGCGGCCGAAGAGCCGCAGCCGGCCCAGGAAGGTGCCGGTGGCGATGAGCGGCTCGGCGAGGCCCCGCGCGTCGAGCACCTCCAGGGTGCGGGCGTGGATGGCGAAGGCACGGGTGAGGTTGGACTCCTGGGCGCGCTTCTCCAGGACGGTGACGCGCACGCCGGAGGCGGCGAGATCGCCGGCCAGCAGCAGCCCGGTGGGGCCCGCTCCGACGACCAGGACGTCCGCGGTGGGTTCGGTGCGTGGGGACATGACGGCTCCCGGTGGATGGCGGCGGCATGGCTGCGCATCGTGCGCAGGACGTGGACTGCGCCTCCATGCCAGTGCACACCCGGCACCCCGGTTATGTCAACGGGTGTTGAATTAAATCGGGCACGCCCCGGACGGGGCGCCCCTCACGCCGGTACGGCGGCCTCCAGGAAGGGCTCGGCGACGCGCCGCCAGCCGGCCGGCTGGTCGTAATGGGCGAGGTGCCCGGCGTCGGGGATCTCGGCGTAGCGGCCGCGGGGCAGGACGCGGACCATCTCCTGGGCCTCGGCACGGCCCAGCGCGCCGTCCAGCCCGCGGACGACCAGCGCCGGGCACTCCACCCGGGCCAGCTCCTCCCAGTGCGCGTCGTGGGCGTACCCCTCGCGGGCCTGGAGCATCTGGCGGCGGAAGAACAGCGGACGCCAGCCGTCGGCGCGCTCGGACATCACCTCGGCGTAGAAGTCGCCCCGGGCCGGGGCGGGCCGCTCCAGGGTGGGGTCGTCCTCGCCGAACCACTTGCGGACGTCGGCGAGCGTCGCGAACGGCACCGGCCAGGACCTCAGCCACTCGCTCCACTGGCGCTGGGTGGCCGCACCCAGGGCGGAGGCGCGCATGTCGCAGATGACCAGGGCGCGGACGAGGTCGGGGCGGCGGGCGGCCAGCTGCCAGGCGGTGAGGGCGCCCATGGCGTGGCCGATGAGGGTGACGGGGGCCAGGCCGAGCTGCTCGACGGTGGCCTCGGCGTCGGCGACGTACGCCTCGCGGGCGTAGGGGCCGCTGACCGGCTTGTCGCTGCGGCCGTGGCCGCGCTGGTCGAGGGCGATCGTGCGGTACCGCGTGGACAGCCAGCGGGCCGTGTCCGCCCAGTGCGCGGCCCGGCCCAGCAGGCCGTGCAGGAGCAGCACCCCGCCTCCCCCCGCCTTCGGCGGTTCGGCGAACTCCCAGGCGGCAAGCCGCACTCCGCCGCTTCCGGTCACTTCGATACGCCGGACCATGAGCTCTGACACCCCCTCGTCTCCCCCGAGCAGCTCCACCTTATGGAACTTCCATTCGAATGAACCGTGGTCGCGCGCAACACCCCTCGTTCGAGTGACCGGGCGGAAGGATTGACCGTCTGTGCCCCGGGGAGAAATCGACCTGGGCGCGGGCCGTTCGGGGAAGAAGGCCCGCGAGGCGCACCCTGGGAGCTCGGGGCTCCGGGGCGCCGCGGGGGAGAACGGGGAGGTGGGGCCCCGGCAGTCCGCGAGGGCGCCGGGGCCCTTTCACCGTGGTGCGGCCCCCCGCTGAGCTCATCCGATCCCCTCCCCGGTCGGCGGCGCGCGCATATGCGTTCAGCACTCAGCGCCAGCGTCGCACGGCTCGGGCCCGCCCGCGCCGATTCCGCCGCGGCTCGGCAGCTTTACGTAACGCGGCATACGTACCCGGCGCGGCCGGCGCCCGCGGGGCGTCGAGGCCGGTCAGCGCTTGGCGACGAAGACGTGGGAGGCGATGTCCGACGCCAGCTCGGCGGCCTCGCCACTACTGCCCACCATCACCCCACCGGGCGACTCCGTCACGCTGACCACGGCGCCGGGCTGCACACCGGCGCGCCGCAGCGTGTACATGAGCTGGGCGTCCGTCTGGATGGGCTCGCCGATGCGGCGCACGACCACGGTCTTGCCCTCCGTGCCCGGCTCCAGGTCCATCAGGCTGACCATGCCGGCGTTGAGGAAGGGGTCCGACTCGGACTTCTCGCCCAGCTCCTCCAGGCCCGGGATCGGGTTGCCGTACGGCGACTCGGTCGGGTGGCGCAGCAGCTCCAGCACGCGCCGCTCGACGGCCTCGCTCATCACGTGCTCCCAGCGGCACGCCTCGGCGTGCACCTGCTCCCACTCCAGACCGATCACGTCGACCAGGAGGCACTCCGCGAGGCGGTGCTTGCGCATCACGCGCGTGGCCAGCCGGCGGCCCTCCTCCGTCAGCTCCAGGTGCCGGTCGCCGGCGACGGACACCAGGCCGTCGCGCTCCATGCGGGCCACCGTCTGGCTCACCGTCGGGCCGCTCTGGTCGAGCCGCTCCGCGATGCGGGCACGCATGGGAACCACACCTTCCTCTTCCAGCTCCAGGATGGTGCGGAGATACATCTCCGTGGTGTCGATCAGTCCGGACATGCCGTGCCCCTCGAAATAAGTCGTGCGCTGGCCCTGGACCCAATTCTGACGCATACCACCGACAACGGGGCCGCCCACGCCCCTGACGGCCCCCGCCGTATTGACAGCGCCGCCGTCGGGGCCGCAACGTGATCGGCGCCGCGGGACAATGCGCCGGACGGCCGCATTCCCCCACGGCCTGCCGCACCGAGCCGACGACGCACCCCGAGGAGCCCCGCAGCGATGAGCGAGAACAAGCCTGCCGGCCAGTTCTTCGACGCCGCGATCGCCCTGCTGCGGCGGGTCCGCGACGAGGAGGGCGAGCGCATCGCCGCCGCCGGAGCCATGATCGCCGACACCGTGGCGGACGGCGGCCGGATCTTCGTCTTCGGCGCCGGCCACTCGTCACTGGCCGCGCAGGACGTCGTCTACCGGGCCGGCGGCCTGGCCCTGATGAACCTGCTCGCCGTGCCGGGCACGGTCGGCGTCGACATCATGCCCGCCACGCTGGGCAGCGCCCTGGAGCGCGTGGACGGCCTCGCCGGCGCGGTCCTGGACAGCAGCCCGGCCCGGCGCGGCGACGTCCTGATCGTCATCTCCCTCTCCGGGCGCAACTCCCTGCCCGTCGAGATGGCGATCAACGCCCGTGCGCTGGGGCTGAAGGTCATCGGCGTCACCTCGCTCGCCTACGCCGAGGAGACGAAGTCGCGGCACGCTTCGGGGACCTTCCTGAAGGACCACTGCGACCTCGTCCTCGACAGCAAGATCGCTACGGGGGACGCGGAGCTGTCCGCCGAGGGCATCGCGGCGCCGTTCGGCCCGGCCTCCACGGTCGTCACGAGCGCCGTGATGCAGGCGCTCGTCGCCTCCGCGGCCACCGAGCTCGCGGCGCGCGGCATCGACCCGCCGATGCTGCGCTCGGGCAACGTCGACGGCGGCCACGAGTGGAACGGCCGCCTGCTGGACGAGTACGGGGACCGCATCTTCTTCCGCCACTAGGCGGCGCCGCCGGCCGGGCCGACGGCCGGGGCAGTGGCACAGGCCCGGCCCTAGCGGGACACCGTCACCGCCAAGTCGATCGCGGCTGCGACGCGGGTCGCGATGTCCTCCGCGTAGACGGCGTCCGCGCGGTCGAACGGGCGGCGGGCCGCGCCGCGCAGGAACGTCACCACCCCGACCGTCCGGCCGCGGCTGCGGAGCGCCGTCGCCAGGGCGTGTCGCGTGCCGTCGGGCCATTTGCGGGCCGCCGCCCAGCCGTCCGAACGGTCCGTGGCCGCCCTGACCGAGCCGCAGCGCTCGACCGCCTGCAGAGCCGGGTGCCCGGCCGCGTACGGCACGGGGACGCCCGCGCCGGCCGGGGCCGCCGCCCCCGGAGCGCCGGCCGGCGTGCTCGCGGCCCGGGTCAGCCGGACGGGCGGCTCGGGGACCGGCTCCGGCTCGGGCAGCGTGTCGATGAGGGCGTGGTCGGCGAAGCCCGCGAGCGCGAACTCCAGGTAGAGCGCCGCCGCCTCCATCGGGTCCTCGCACTCCGCGACCGCCCGGCCCGCCCGGTGCAGCTGACTGCCCCGGAAGCGCAGCCGCGCGCTCTCCTGCTCCGCCAGCCGTGTCTTCGTCACGTCCGTGAAGAGCCAGGCCACTCCCAGCGGCACGGGCTCCTCCACCAGGGGCGTGGCCAGCCGCAGGAAGCCGCTGCGCCAGCAGCGCCGCTCGGGCAGCGCGACGCCGGTGCCCTGGTCCCGTACGGTCACCCACAGCTCGGTGGGCGCGGGCGGCGCGCCGGCCGCCAGCACGTGCTGCAGTACGCCTTCCAGTTCCTCCACGCCCTGGTCCAGCAGCTCGCCCAGCGGCCGTCCGAGCAGCGCCGTACGGCTCGTCCGCAGGGCTCGTGCGGCGTGCGCGTTGGCCAGGGCGGGCCGCAGGTCGGCGTCGACGAGGACCACGCCCCACGACGCCTCCCCGAACAGCGCCTCACTGAGCGCGACCGACCGCTCCAGGTCGATCTGGGTGTGCACCTCGCTGAAGGCGCAGTAGACCCCGGCCGGGCTGCCGTCGCCGCCGGGCACGGCGGACGACTGGATGCGTACGAGCACCCGCCCGCCGGCCTTGGTGAGCAGCGCGAACTCGTCCACCTGCCGCCCCGGCGCCTTCATCGCGCCCAGCAGCCGGCCGGTGACCTCCGCCGCGTCCGCCTCGCGCAGGGCCCAGCCGGCCAGGCCGTGCCGCCCGACGGCCTCCTCCGCGGACCAGCCGAGTATCCGCTCGGCCTCGCGGTTCCAGTGGGTGACGGTGCCGTCGGCGTCGAACGCGCAGAGCGCGGCGTCCATGCCGTCGAGGAGGGCCGCGAGGAGGTCGTGGTCGTCGCTGTCCGCCGCCTCGTGACGGGCGGCGCCGGACGGGTGTGGAACGGTCACGGGGTACCCCCTGCTGGACGCCTCTGCGTGGTCCGCATGCCCTGCATGTCCTGCACGAGCGGCATTCAACTCGACCCCGGCGCGGACCACACCGTCTTCCGCGAAATCGGGCTCACGGAAATTCACTTGTCGCCGCCGGAGGCGGTTCCTAGGGTGGGGCGTACACGAGAAGGGAGGTGGTTCGGGACATGATTTCTTTCCGGACGCGTGAGGTGACTGCGGGCTAGCGCCCGTCGTCGCGCACAGCGCAGCGCCGGCGGGAGTGCCGGCCAATCCCCAGCAGTCACCCGATCCGTGGGCCGCCGAGTCGTCCGCTCGGCACCCTGCGCCGCCACGTGTGCGGCGCGGGGTAGCGGGCCCACGGATCGTCTGCGTTCAGGGGCTGCCGTGGCCTCAGGGACAC
Organism: Streptomyces sichuanensis; assembly: GCF_020328095.1. Classification (NCBI taxonomy): domain Bacteria; kingdom Bacillati; phylum Actinomycetota; class Actinomycetes; order Kitasatosporales; family Streptomycetaceae; genus Streptomyces; species Streptomyces sichuanensis. Next base: position 48,678 of record NZ_JAIXMK010000021.1, on the reverse strand, counting down.
AGGCGCTCGACGCGCCATTCCCCGCCGCCGGAGCGCCCGCCCTCGCCCTCGCCGGTACGGACGTACCGCAGCCGGTCGTGCAGCCGGTTCTCCCGGCCCTGCCAGAACTCCACCGTCTCCGCCCTGACCCGGAAGCCACCCCAGTGCGGCGGCACCGGCACGTGCTCGCCCTGGGGGTAGCGGGCCATCATCCGTTCGTACGCCGCGTCGAGGTCGGCCCGGCAGGCGGCCACCGTCGACTGCTCGCTCGCCCAGGCGCCGATCTGCGAGCCGTACGGGCGGGAGCGGAAGTAGGCGGCGGTCTCCTCCCGGTCCACCCGCCCGGCGGTACCGGTGACGACGACCTGCCGGGCCAGCGGGTACCAGGGGAAGAGCAGGGACACCGCGGGGTTGACGGCGATGTCCCGCGCCTTGCGGGAGCGGTAATTGGTGTAGAAGACGAAACCGCGCGGGTCGTAGCCCTTGAGCAGGACCGTCCGGGAGCTGGGCCGGCCCGCGGCGTCCGCCGTGGAGAGCACCATCGCGTTGGGCTCGTGCAGCTCGCCCGCGGCCGCTTCCCCGAACCAGCGCGCGAACTGCTCGTACGGGGTGGGGGCGACGCCCGGCTCGGAAAGGCCCTCGAACTGGTAGTGGGCGCGCATGGCGGCCAGGTCGTGCGCGAACTCGTACTTCTCGGAGTGGGACACGGCCACAATCTTGCAGGAGGGCGGCGGCCGCGAAAAGACTTGATCAGCTTGTCTGCCCCGTGCGGCACGCCGGTAATCCTGCTTCCGGCGAAAAGAGCGGTGTGCCGGACATCACCTTCCCCCGTGCGCGCCGGACACCCCAGAATCACGAGGCGGACGGATGTGGCGTCCGCACCCCACCGGCTATCGTGTCCGGCCCCGGCACCGGACCGTGCTTCTGCGGAGGCCGGGTGAAGTACCGGGTGAAGTACCGCCGCACGGGGCATGACCGGGTTGACCGGAACGGACCGCGAGCCGCGCACGCTGCCGCGTAACCGATCCGGCGCCCATGCCGGAAGCACCCTGCCCCGAGCACCCGCCTCAGCACTCTGGCCGCCCGGCCGGACCCGGAGACCCCGGACCCCGTCCGCGCGGCCGGCAGCCGCTTGTCGAACACATCACGAGGAGCCGCCTGATGTCCGACTTCGTCCCCGGACTCGAAGGAGTCGTCGCGTTCGAAACGGAGATCGCCGAACCCGACAAGGAAGGCGGTTCCCTCCGCTACCGAGGCGTCGACATCGAGGACCTGGTCGGCGACGTGTCCTTCGGGAACGTCTGGGGCCTGCTGGTCGACGGTTCCTTCAACCCCGGCCTGCCGCCGGCCGAACCGTTCCCCATCCCCGTGCACTCCGGCGACATCCGCGTCGACGTCCAGTCCGCGCTGGCGATGCTCGCCCCGGTGTGGGGCCTGAAACCGCTGCTGGACATCGACGAGGCCACCGCCCGCGACAACCTCGCGCGCGCCGCCGTGATGGCCCTGTCGTACGTCGCCCAGTCGGCCCGCGGCCAGGGCCTGCCGATGGTGCCCCAGAAGGAGATCGACAAGGCGGACACCGTCGTCGAGCGCTTCATGAAGCGCTGGCGCGGCGAGCCCGACCCCAAGCACGTCAAGGCCGTCGACGCCTACTGGACCTCGGCCGCCGAGCACGGCATGAACGCCTCCACGTTCACCGCCCGCGTCATCGCCTCGACCGGCGCCGACGTGGCGGCCGCCCTGTCCGGTGCGGTCGGCGCCATGTCCGGCCCGCTGCACGGCGGCGCGCCCTCCCGCGTCCTCGGCATGATCGAGGAGATCGAGCGCACCGGCGACGCCGTCGCGTACGTCAAGGGCGCCCTCGACCGCGGCGAGCGCCTCATGGGCTTCGGCCACCGCGTCTACCGCGCCGAGGACCCGCGCGCCCGCGTGCTGCGCCGCACGGCCAGGGAGCTGGCCGCGCCGCGCTTCGAGGTGGCGGAGGCCCTGGAGAAGGCGGCGCTGGAGGAGCTGCACAACCGCCGTCCGGACCGGGTGCTGGCGACCAACGTCGAGTTCTGGGCGGCCATCGTCCTGGACTTCGCGGAGGTGCCCGCGCACATGTTCACGTCGATGTTCACGTGCGCCCGCACGGCGGGCTGGAGCGCGCACATCCTGGAGCAGAAGCGCACCGGCCGCCTCGTGCGCCCCTCGGCCCGCTACATCGGCCCGGGCCCGCGCGACCCGCGCGAGGTGGAGGGCTACGCGGACATCGTGAGCTGAGCCCCGGGCGGGCCGGCCCCGGCCCTAGTCCGCTGTGGGCCAGTCCCAGCCCAGCTGGACGAACATCCCCAGCCGGTCGCTGACGGCACGGATCTCCGAGATCCGGCCGTCGGCGACCGTGAAGATCCAGATCTGCTCCACCTCGAAGGAGCGGTGCGTCGGCTCCGGCATGCGCGGGTGCGCCCCGGTGTGCGTGCCGCCGACCATCAGGCGGGCCACGACGGTGTCGCCCTCGGCGACGTACTGCCGGGCCTCCATCCGGGCGTTCCCGAAGGCCGCCATCTGCTGCGCGAAGGCGTCGAACGCCGCCCCGGGCTCGTCGGGCTCGCCGTGGATGACCTTGTTGTGGTCGACGACGTCGGGGGCCAGGTAGTCGGGCAGGTCGGCGAGGCGGCGCTCGTTGATCGCCCGGAAGAAGCCGTCGACCACCGCCTTGTTGCCGTGGCCGTTGCTGTCGCTTGTGCTCTGACCGGTGCCGTTGACGCCCTGTCGCATTGCTGTGCCTGCCCCGTTCGGTCGATTCATTCTTACGCCGTAAGTGTGCCGGCGTGCGCCCAGCATGGACTTACGATGTAAGAATGTCAACGAGATCGCGGGGCGAACGGGCCGGGCTGACCAGGGAACAGATCCTGGAGGCGGCCCTGGCGCTGGCCGACCGGGCGGGGCTCAAGGCGCTGACGATGCGCCGGCTCGGCGCGGAGCTCGGCGTCGAGGCCATGACGCTCTATCACTACGTGCCCAGCAAGGACGCCTTGCTGGACGGCCTCGTCGAGCACGTCTTCGCCCGGGCCCTGCCGCCGGCCGGGGCGGACGGCGGCAGGGCTCCCGACTGGCGGGCCATGCTGCACGCGTATGCCGACGCGTTGCGCGGGACGCTGTTGCGCCACCCCGGCGTGCTGCCGCTGGCCGCGGCGCGGCCTGCCGTGACGCCGGCCACCCTGGACGCCGTGGAACGCGGCCTGGGGGCGCTCACGGCGGCGGGCTTCCCGCTCGGGGCCGCGGTCGACGCGCTCAACTCCCTGTCGGTCTTCGTGGTCGCCCACACGGCCGCCGAGGCCGCCGCCGAGGAGGACGACGCCACCGCCCCCGGCCGGGCCGACTGGCTCGCCGGGCTGGACGCCGCGCGGTATCCCTTGCTCACCGAGGCCGCCCGCACGGGCGCCGGGGCGGACGACGCGGCCCGCTTCCACGCCGCGACGACGGCCCTGATCACCGGCTTCGCCACGACGACAGGCGTCCCGGCCGGGCCGTCGAAGACCGACTGAGCTCCGGGCGGCCCGCCACCGCAGCCACCCCGCCCGGCCGTTCGGCCCGTCCCGCGGGTGGCCGCCCGCAGTGGTCCACGGCACCGCGGGCCGGGGCCGGCCGGTCGGCGACACGCGGCCGTCCACCCCTCGCGGGCCCGTGAATGGCAGGCTTGGGGCATGCGACCGCTCCTCGCCGCTTCTGGAATCGCCGCCCTGGCCGTGCTGGCCCTTCTGCCGGCCGCCGCCCCGGCGGCCGCCGACGGGCCCGCCGGCTTCACCATCGAGGACCCCCGCATCAAGGAGTCCAGCGGCCTCGCCGCCAGCCGTGCGCACCCCGGCGTGTACTGGACGCACAACGACAGCGGCGACGGGCCGTACGCCTACGCCGTCGACGGGCGCACCGGGCGCACGGTCGCCCGCGTCACCCTCGACGGCGTCGAGGCCCGGGACGTCGAGGCGATCTCCGTCGGCCCCGACGGGAACGTCTACCTCGGCGACATCGGCGACAACCTCGGCGGCACCTGGCCCGACGTCCGCATCTACCGCTTCCCGGAGCCGAAGGAGCTCCAGGGGGAGATCACGCTCACCCCCACCCGCTACACCGTCCGCTACGAGGACGGCCCGCGCGACGCCGAGTCGATGATGGTGCACCCGGTGACCGGCCGGCTGTACATCGTCAGTAAGAAGAAGTCCGGCAAGGGCGCGCTCTACGAGGCGCCCGCGAAGCTCTCGCCCTCGGACGTGAACACCTTCCGGCGCGTCGCCGACATCAACATCTGGGCCACGGACGGTGCGTTCTCCCCCGACGGCACGCGTCTGGTCGTGCGCGGCTACTTCGACGCGCGCGAGTACCGCTGGACGGACGGCCGGCCCGAGGAGATCGGCCGCCCCACGGTCCCGTTGCAGCGCCAGGGCGAGTCGGTGACGTTCACGACCGACGGCCGGACGCTGATGTACGGCTCCGAGGGCGCCAACAGCAGGGTGTCGCCGGTCGCCCTGAGCGGCGAACTGCTGCCCGACAGCGCCGCGAAGGAGAACAAGAACCCAGGCCACGGCGGCGCCGGCGACCAGGCCGCGGGCGGAGACGACGGGGACGGCCACCACACGCTCGTCCTGGGAGCCGGGGCCGTCGCCGTTCTGGCCGTGCTGGCCCTCGGCCTGCGGTGGCTCTTCCGCCGGCGCCCGGACGGTACGTAAATCGCTTGGTCGGCCCGGACGTTGATCCATATGCTCAAAGCCCGTCCCACACCGGGACATCGGGTGAAAGAGGTGGACCAACCATGAAATCTCCACGATTAGCCGCATCGGCGACGCTCGTCGCCGCCCTGCTCGTGGGAGCCGGCGCCCTCACCGCCGGAAACGCCGCCGCGGACGACGTCCCCGTCGAGGGCCTCTCCTGCGGCTACGACGGCAACCACCGGCCGGCGGCCGTCCAGCCGGGCAGCAAGGGCCCGGCGGTCAAGGAGGCCCGCTGCCTCCTGGGCTTCTGGGGCTACCTGCCGGTCGCGCACGACCCCTCGGGCGACTTCGACGAGGACACCGAGTCCGCGGTCAAGGACTTCCAGGCCGACCGCGGCCTGACCGCCACCGGCGTCGTCGACGCCGGGACCTGGGACGAACTGCGCCGCAGCCCGCGGCCCCGCCGGGGCTGACACCACGGCCGGCCCCGGCGGCGTTCAGGGGGCCGCGGCCCCCTGCCGTACGAGCGGTCCCGCCCCCGGCTACAGCCGCTCGATGACGTAGTCGACGCACTGCGTCAGCGCCTCGACGTCCGCCGGGTCGATCGCCGGGAACATCGCCACCCGCAGCTGGTTGCGGCCCAGCTTGCGGTACGGCTCGGTGTCCACGATCCCGTTGGCGCGCAGGACCCGGGCCACGGCCGCGGCGTCCACGTCCTCGGAGAAGTCGATCGTGCCGATGACGGCCGACCGCTTCGCCGGGTCCGCCACGAACGGCGCCGCGTGCTTCGACGCCTCGGCCCAGCCGTAGAGCGTGCGCGCGGACGTCGCGGTGCGGCGCACCGCCCAGTCCAGGCCGCCCTGGCTGTTGATCCACTCCACCTGCTGCTCCAGCAGGAACAGGGTGGCGAGGGCGGGCGTGTTGTAGGTCTGGTTCTTCAGGGAGTTGTCGATGGCGGTCGGCAGCGAGAAGAACTCGGGGACGTGCCGCCCGGAGGCGTGGATCCGGGCGGCGCGCTCCAGGGCCGCCGGGGAGAACGCCGCCAGCCACAGCCCGCCGTCGGCGGCGAAGGACTTCTGCGGGGCGAAGTAGTAGACGTCCGTCTCGGCGATGTCGACGGGCAGGCCGCCCGCGCCGGACGTGGCGTCGACGAGGACGAGCGCGCCCTCGTCGGCCCCGGCGACGCGCCGGACCGGCGCGGCGACGCCGGTCGACGTCTCGTTGTGGGTGAGCGCGTACACGTCCGTGCCGGCCTCGGCCTGCGGCTCGGGGTGCGTGCCCGGCTCGGAGGAGATGACGGTCGGCTCCGCGAGCCAGGGGGCCTGCCGGGCGGCCTTGGCGAACTTCGACGAGAACTCGCCGAAGCACAGGTGCTGCGACTTCGACTCGATCAGACCGTGCGTGGCGACGTCCCAGAAGGCGGTCGACCCGCCGTTGCCGAGGATCACCTCGTAGCCGTCGGGCAGGGAGAACAGCTCGCGGATGCCCTCGCGCACCCGGCCCACCAGCTCCTTGACCGGGGCCTGGCGGTGGGACGTGCCGAGCAGTGACGTACCGGTGGCGGCCAGCGCGGCGAGCGCCTCCGTCCGCACCTTGGAGGGGCCCGCGCCGAAGCGACCGTCGGCGGGCTTGAGGTCAGCGGGGATCTGGATATCAGCCACGACGGCAGCCTAATCCGTCGCCGGGCGCACGGCCGGTGAATATCCACTCGCTGAGACGGCCCGGTGGGACAGCCGGGAGGGGCGGTCCCCCTGGGCCGATCGCCCGTCCCTGCCGCCGATCGCCCGTCCATTGCGACGGATGAGGCAACTGTGCCGTATTCGGTGGTTTTCGCGGGCAGGCTGATTCCCATGGGTGATCACAGCAGTCGCAGCGCGACGGACCCGTACGCCTCCCTGCGGGCCGCACTCGGCACCGTCGTGCGCGGCGACGTCGACTTCTCCGTCTCCGCCCGCGCCCTGACCACCATGGACGCGTCCAACTACCGGCGCGTCCCACTCGGCGTGGTCGCGCCCCGCGACGCCGACGACGTGGCCGGCGTGCTCGCCGTCTGCCGCGAGCACGGCGTCCCGGTCGTACCGCGCGGGGGCGGGACGTCCGTGGCCGGCCAGGCGACGGGCGAGGGCGTCGTCCTGGACTTCACCCGGCACATGGACGCGGTCCTCTCCGTCGACGCCCAGGCTCGCACCGCCGTCGTCCAGCCCGGGGTGGTCCTGGACCGGCTGCGGACGGCGGCGGGCGCGTACGGGCTGACGTTCGGGCCCGACCCCTCCACGCACGGGCGGTGCACGCTCGGCGGCATGATCGGCAACAACGCGTGCGGCTCGCACTCCGTGGCCTGGGGCACGACGGCCGACAACGTGACCGCACTGGACGTCCTGACGTACGACGGCGAACGGGCCCGGCTCGCCCGTGGCTACGAGGGCCTCCCCCAGCTCCTCGCCGACGGCCTGCGGGCGCTGGTCGACGGCCATCTGGCCCTGCTGCGCACCGGCTTCCCCGACCTGCCGCGCCGCATCTCCGGCTACGTCCTCGACGCCCTGCTGCCCGAGCGGCGCACCGACGTCGCCCGGGCCTTCACCGGCAGCGAGGGCACGCTCGCCGTGCTGACGGAGGCGACCGTGCGCCTCGTGCGGCCGCCCGCCGCGCGTGCCCTTGCGGTGCTCGGCTACCCGGACGAGGGCGCGGCGGCGGACGCGGGTCATCTGCTGGTGCCGTACGGGCCGTTGACGGTCGAGGGGATGGCCGCGGACCTGGTGGGCGACACCGCAGCGGACCTGCCGCGGGGTGCCGCCTGGCTGTTCGTCGAGACGGGCGGCGACACGCCCGCCGAGGCGGCGGCCGGCGCCGAAGCACTGTGCCGGGCGGCAGCCGCCGACGGGCTGGTCTCCGGTCACACCGTCATCACCGACCCGGCCGGACAGCGTGCGCTCTGGCGCGTCCGCGAGGACGCCGCCGGCACGGCGACGCGGCTGCCCGACGGCAGCGAGGCGTGGCCCGGCTGGGAGGACTGCGCGGTGCCGCCGGAACGGCTCGGCGCGTACCTGCGGGAGTTCCGGGCCCTGTTGGGCCGCCACGGGCTGCGGGGCGCGCCGTACGGGCACTTCGCCGACGGCTGCGTCCACGTGCGGCTGGACGTCGATCTGCTGAGCGCCGCGGGCGTGCGCCGCTACCGCGCCTTCTCGGCGGAGGTGGCGGAGCTGGTGGTGGCGCACGGCGGCTCCCTGTCGGGCGAGCACGGCGACGGGCAGGCGCGCGCCGAACTGCTGCCGCTGATGTACGGACCGCAGGCGGTACGGCTCTTCGAGCGCTTCAAGGACCTCTGGGACCCGGCGGGCGGACTCAACCCCGGCATGGTCGTCCGCCCGTACCGCCTGGACGAGAACCTGCGCTTCGACGTGCTGCCCCGGCGGCCCGTCCCGGTGCAGCTCGCCTATCCGGGTGACGGAGGGGACTTCTCGACGGCGGTCCGCAGGTGCGTCGGCGTCGCCAAGTGCCGCGAGACGGAGCCGGCCGCCGGGAGCGGGGAGGGCGTGATGTGCCCGTCCTACCGCGTGACGCGCGACGAGCGGCACTCCACGCGGGGCCGGGCGCGGCTGCTGCACGAGATGCTCGCCGGGGAGCTGATCACGGACGGCTGGCGCTCGCAGGAGGTGCGGGAGGCCCTCGACCTGTGCCTCGCGTGCAAGGGCTGCCGCAGCGACTGCCCGGCGGGGGTGGACATGGCCACGTACAAGGCGGAGTTCCTCCACCACCACTACGCGGGCCGCCCGCGCCCGGCCGCCCACTACACGATGGGCCGGCTCCCCCTGTGGCTCCACCTGGGCGCACCGGCCACCCCCTTGATCAACGAACTGCTGTCCCGGCCCCGCCCGACGGCCCTCGCGAAGCGCCTGGCGGGCATCGCCCCGGAACGCGACCTGCCGCACCCGGCGCCCGAGCCGTTCACCCGATGGTGGCGGCGGCGGGCGAGGGCGAGGCAGGGGGCGGGGGGCGGGCCCGGGCGTTCCGCCGTCGTGCTGTGGCCCGACACCTTCACCAACTACTTCTCGCCCTCCGTGGGACGTGCCGCCGTGGCCGTGCTGGAGGATGCCGGGCTGCGGGTGGTCGTCCCGCCCAAGGCCGTGTGCTGCGGCCTGACCTGGGTCTCCACCGGGCAGCTCACGCAGGCCCGGGCCGTTCTGCGGCGGACACTGCGCGTCATGGCGCCCGCCCTCGACGCCGGCCTGCCCGTCGTCGGGCTCGAACCCAGCTGCACCGCCGCCCTGCGCACCGACCTCACCGAGCTGCTCCCCGACGAGCCCCACGCCCGCCGGCTCGCCTCCTCCGTACGGACCTTCGCGCAAGTACTTGAGGAGCGCGCCCCGCTGTGGGAGCCGCCGCGTGTCGGCCGGCCCGTGGCCGGCCAGACCCACTGCCACCAGCACGCCGTCCTCGGCGACGCGGCCGAGCGCCGGCTACGCGAACGGGCGGGCCTGGCCGGCGAGTTGAGCGGTGGCTGCTGCGGGCTCGCCGGGGACTTCGGGTTCACGCGCGGCCACTACGACGTGTCCGTCGCCTGCGCCGAGGAACAGCTGCTGCCGTCCCTGCGGCAGGCTCCGCGCGATGCCGAAGTGCTCGCCGACGGCTTCTCCTGCCGCACCCAGATCGCCCAGCTCACCGACGTCCGCGGGCGCCACCTGGCCGAGGTCCTGGCCGACGCGCTCGCCTCCCGCAACCGTGGCCGCGGAGAGGGCACCGACGAGGACCCCGGCGGCGGCCGAAAATAATGCAAGCACGCTTGCTTGTTTCTGTGGGCGGTGCCACCCTCCGGTGCCATGCCCGTGCCCGTTCTGCGAATCGGCAACGCCTCCGGCTTCTACGGCGACCGCTTCGACGCCCTGCGCGAGATGCTCACCGGCGGCCCCCTCGACGTACTGACCGGTGACTACCTCGCCGAACTGACCATGCTGATCCTCGGCCGGGACCGCCTGAAGGACCCCGCCACCGGCTACGCGCGCACGTTCCTCGCCCAGCTGGAGGAGGGACTGGGCCTGGCCGCCGACCGCGGCGTCAGACTCGTCACCAACGCCGGCGGCCTCAACCCCGCCGCCCTCGCCGAGCGCATCGGCGAGCTGGCGGACCGCGTCGGCGTGCCCGTCCGCGTCGCCCACGTCACCGGCGACGACCTCCTCGCCGACGGCCAGGACCAGTGGCCCCGGGGCGTCCTCACCGCCAACGCCTACCTCGGCGGGGCCGGCATCGCCGAGTGCCTGCGGGCGGGCGCGGACGTCGTCGTCACGGGCCGCGTCACCGACGCCGCGCTCGTCACCGGCCCCGCCGCCGCGCACTTCGGCTGGACCGCCGAGGACCTCGACCCGCTCGCCGGCGCGGTCGTCGCCGGACACGTCCTGGAGTGCGGGGCACAGGCCACCGGCGGCAACTACGCGTTCTTCGGCGAGCACGACGTGCGCCGGCCCGGCTTCCCGCTCGCCGAACTGCACGCCGACGGCTCGGCCGTGATCACCAAACACCCCGGTACGGGCGGCGCCGTCACGGTCTCCACCGTCACCGCGCAGCTGCTGTACGAGACGGCGGGCGCCCGCTACCCGGGCCCGGACGTCACCGCGCGGCTCGACACGGTCCGGCTCGCGCCGGACGGCCCCGACCGGGTGCGCATCAGCGGGGTGCGCGGCGAGGCCCCGCCCGCAGCGCTCAAGGTCGGGCTCACCCGGCTCGGGGGCCACCGCAGCGAGGTCGTGTTCGTCCTGACCGGCCTCGACGTCGAGGCCAAGGCCCGCCTGGTGCGCGCCCAGCTCGACGGGGTCCTGGCCGCCGCCCGCCCCGCCGAGGTGCGGTGGAGCCTCGCCCGTACCGACCGGGCCGACGCGCCCGTGCAGGAGGAGGCCGGCGCCCTGCTGCGGCTCGTCGTCCGCGCCCGCGACCCCGAGGTGGGGCGCGTCGTCAACGCCGCCTGCGTGGAGCTGGCGCTCGCCAGCTACCCGGGCTTCCACGTGGCGGCGCCGCCGGGCAAACCGGCCCCGTACGGGGTCTTCGAGGCCGCCTCCGTGGACGCGGACGCGGTGCGGCACGTCGCGGTCCTGCCGGACGGCACCCGCGTGCCGGTGCTGCCGGCGCCCGTACGGACCGCCGACGCGCCCGCGCCCGTGCCCGCACCCGTGCTGCCGGAACCGCTGCCCGCCGGGCTGCCCACCCGGCGCGCCCCGCTCGGCCTCGTCGCCGGGGCGCGCAGCGGCGACAAGGGCGGCAGCGCGAACGTCGGCGTGTGGGTCCGCGACGACGACGCCTGGCGGTGGCTGGCCCACGACCTCACGGTCGAACGGTTCCGCCACCTGTTACCGGAGACCGCTCGCTTCACCGTCACCCGGCACGTCCTGCCCGCCCTGCGGGCCCTGAACTTCGTGGTCGACGGCATCCTCGGCGAGGGCGCCGCATCCCAGGCGCGCTTCGACCCGCAGGCCAAGGCCCTGGGCGAGTGGCTGCGCGCCCGCCACGTGGAGATACCGGAGGTGCTGCTGTGACCGTGCTCGCCTCCGCGCTCGACACCTCCGCCCCCGAGTACGCCGCCCACCGCGCCGCCATGCTCGCCAAGCTCGACGACCTCGCGGCCGAGCACGCCAAAGCCGTCGCCGGCGGCGAGAAGTACACCGCCCGGCACCGGGCCCGCGGCAAACTCACCGCCCGCGAGCGCATCGAGCTGCTCGTCGACGCCGACACGCCCTTCCTGGAGCTCTCCCCGCTGGCCGCGTGGGGCAGCGACTACGCCGTCGGCGCGTCCCTCGTCACCGGCATCGGCGTCGTCGAGGGCGTCGAATGCGTGATCACCGCCAACGACCCCACCGTGCGCGGCGGCGCCAGCAACCCCTGGACCCTGAAGAAGGCCCTGCGGGCCAACGAGATCGCCGCCGCCAACCGGCTGCCGGTCGTCTCGCTCGTCGAGTCCGGCGGCGCCGACCTGCCCAGCCAGAAGGAGATCTTCATCCCGGGCGGCGGCCTCTTCCGCGACCTGACCCGGCTGTCCGCGGCCGGCATCCCCACCGTGGCCGTCGTCTTCGGCAACTCGACGGCCGGCGGCGCGTACGTACCCGGCATGTCCGACCACGTCATCATGGTCAAGGAGCAGGCCAAGGTCTTCCTGGGCGGCCCGCCGCTGGTGCGGATGGCCACGGGCGAGGAGAGCGACGACGAGTCGCTGGGCGGGGCCGAGATGCACGCCCGCGTCTCCGGGCTCGCCGACTACTTCGCCGTCGACGAGAAGGATGCGCTGCGACAGGCGCGGCTCGTCGTCGCCCGGCTCAACTGGCGCACGTCGGGCGGTCTTTCGGGGTGCGTCCCGCCTCCGCTCCATGACGAGGACGAATTGCTCGGCATCGTGCCGGGGGATCTCAAGGTGCCCTTCGATCCCCGCGAGGTCATCGCGCGCCTCGTCGACGGCTCGGACTTCGACGAGTTCAAGCCGCGCTACGGCACGAGCCTCGTGACCGGCTGGGCCCGGCTGCACGGCTGTCCGCTGGGCATCCTCGCCAACGCCCGCGGCGTGCTCTTCAGCGAGGAATCGCAGAAGGCCGCCCAGTTCATCCAGCTGGCCAACCAGCGTGACATCCCGCTGCTCTTCCTCCACAACACCACCGGCTACATGGTCGGCCGCGCCTACGAACAGGGCGGCATCATCAAGCACGGCGCCATGATGATCAACGCGGTGTCCAACTCGCGGGTGCCGCACCTGTCGGTGCTGATGGGCGCCTCCTACGGGGCCGGCCACTACGGCATGTGCGGCCGGGCCTACGACCCGCGCTTCCTGTTCGCCTGGCCCAGCGCCAAGTCGGCCGTCATGGGACCACAGCAGCTGGCAGGGGTGCTGTCGATCGTCGCCCGCGCCTCGGCGGAGGCCGGGGGGCGGCCGTACGACGAGGAGGCCGACGCCGCCCTGCGCGCCATGGTGGAGCAGCAGATCGAGGCGGAGTCGCTGCCCGCGTTCCTGTCGGGGCGGCTGTACGACGACGGGGTCATCGACCCGCGGGACACGCGGACGGTCCTCGGGATCTGCCTGTCCGCCGTGCACGGCGCCCCCGTGGAGGGGGCGCGGGGCGGCTTCGGCGTCTTCCGGATGTGAGGTGTGGATTGCATGATCTCTTCGGTGCTCGTGGCCAATCGCGGTGAGATCGCCTGCCGCATCTTCCGCACCTGCCGCGAGCTGGGCCTCGCGACGGTGGCCGTGCACTCCGACGCCGACGCGGACGCCCGGCACGTGCGGGAGGCCGACGCGGCCGTGCGGCTGCCGGGTTCCGCCCCCGCGGACACGTACCTGCGCGGCGACCTGCTGATCGCGGCCGCCCGTGCCGCGGGCGCGGACGCCGTGCACCCGGGGTACGGGTTCCTCTCCGAGAACGCCGCATTCGCCCGGTCCGTGCGGGACGCGGGGCTCGTGTGGATCGGGCCGCCACCGGAGGCCGTGGAGGCCATGGCGTCGAAGACGCGCGCCAAGCAGATCATGGCGGACGCCGGGGTGCCGCTGCTCGCGCCCCTGGCGCCGGAGGCCGTGACGGGGGCCGGCCTGCCCGTGCTGATCAAGGCCGCGGCGGGTGGGGGCGGGCGCGGGATGCGGGTCGTACGGGACCTGTCCGCCCTGCCCGGCGAGCTGGCCTCGGCCCGGGCGGAGGCGGCCGCCGCGTTCGGTGACGGCGAGGTGTTCGTGGAGCCGTACGTGGTGGGCGGGCGGCACGTGGAGGTGCAGGTCCTCGCCGACGAGCACGGCACGGTGTGGACGCTGGGGACGCGGGACTGCTCGTTGCAGCGACGGCATCAGAAGGTCGTCGAGGAAGCGCCTGCGCCGGGTCTGCCGGACGCTCTCGTGCGGACCCTTTGCGAGGCCGCCGAGGCGGCTGTCCGCGCCATCGGGTACGTCAGCGCCGGCACCGTCGAGTTCCTCGTCGCGGCGGACGGCCGGCCGTACTTCCTGGAGATGAACACCCGCCTGCAGGTGGAACATCCGGTGACGGAGGCCGTGTACGGGGTGGATCTGGTGGCCTTGCAGCTGCGCATCGCGGAGGGGGTGGCGCTGGGCTCGCCTCCGGAGGCGGTGGGGCATGCGGTGGAGGCTCGGCTCTACGCGGAGGATCCGGGGCGGGGGTGGGCGCCACAGGCCGGGGTTGTGCATCGGCTGGCGGTCGGGGACGAAGCGTCTGGGGTGGCCGGTGCGTCGGGGGGCCGGCGCCGGGGCCTCCGGGGCGGGGGTCCGGGACCGTATATTTACGGGCCCGGCACTCCGCATCCCTTGTCCGGCGTCCCTTCGGGCCCGCAAATACACGGCAGCGTCCCGGACCCCCGCCCCTCCGGCCCCGTCGCCTCCCGTCCGTTCCCGCCTGCGGACCGTCCCGTCCTGCGCGTCGACTCCGGGTACGAGGACGGGGATCGGGTGGGTGTTCACTACGATCCCCTGCTCGCCAAGGTCGTTGTCTGGGCGGGCAGTCGGGCGGAGGCCGTTCGTCTCCTCGCGCGTGTACTGGAGCTCGGCCGTTTGCATGGGCCTTCCACCAACCGTGATGTGCTCGTGCGCAGCCTGAGACATCCCACGTTCGTCGGGGGGCGCATGGACACCGGGTTCTTCGATGCGCATCTGGCCGAGGTCGCCGGCTCGCCAGGTGATGCCCGGCTGGCCGCTCTCGCCGCCGCCGTCGCCGATGCCCAGGGGCGTCATCGGTTCGGCGGCTGGCGCAACGTTCCCTCCCAGCCGCAGATCAAGACCTATCGCTGCGGGGACTCCGAGTACGAGATCCGATACCGCCTCACCCGTGACGGGCTGGACGTCGAGGGCTTTCCGGGCCTTCAGGTCCTGCACGCCGACCGTGAGCGGGTGGTGCTGGAGGCGGGCGGTGTGCGTCGCGTGCTCGACGTGGCTTCGTACGGGCCGTCGGGTCCCGTGTACGTCGATACATTCCACGCCGGCTCCTACGTTCTTACGCCTCTCTCCCGTTTCCCCGACCCCACCGTCCGCAGCGAACCCGGTTCGCTGCTCGCCCCCATGCCCGGCACCGTCGTGCGGCTCGCGGACGGGGTCGCCGCCGGGCGGGTCGTACGGGCCGGGCAGCCGCTGCTGTGGCTGGAGGCCATGAAGATGGAGCACCGGGTCGTGGCCCCCGCCTCCGGGACGCTCACCGCCCTCCACGCGGCGCCGGGCCGCCAGGTGGAGGTAGGAGAGCTGCTCGCCGTGGTCACCGAGACCGAGGAGAAGACCTCATGAGCGACACCCGCGGCGGGCCTCCCGCCGAGTCCCCCGAACACCACGCCCTGCGCGCCGCCGTCGCCGCTCTCGCCACCCGTTACGGCCGCGACTACTTCACCGCCGCCGTGCGCGACGGCAGGCATGCTGACGAGCTCTGGGAGGAGGCCGGCAAGCTGGGTTATCTGGGGGTCAACCTGCCGGAGGAGTACGGGGGCGGGGGTGGGGGTATCACCGAGCTCGCCATCGTGCTGGAGGAACTGGCGGCAGCCGGCTGTCCGCTGCTTCTTCTCGTCGTGTCGCCCGCCATCTGCGGCACGGTGATCGCCCGCTTCGGCACGGAGGAGCAGAAGCGCACCTGGCTGCCCGGTCTGGCCGCCGGCACCCTGCGCATGGCGTTCGGCATCACCGAGCCCGACGCCGGCTCCAACTCCCACCGGCTCACCACCACCGCGCGCCGGGACGGCGACGACTGGGTTCTTTCCGGCCGCAAGGTCTTCATCTCCGGCGCCGACGTCGCGGACGCGACCCTGGTCGTCGGCCGGACCGCCGACGCCCGGACCGGCCGGCTCAAGCCCTGTCTGTTCGTCGTCGGCCGTGACGCCCCCGGCTTCACGCGCCGCCCCATCCCCATGGACGTCGCCTCCCCGGAGAAGCAGTTCGAGCTCGTGCTCGACGAGGTGCGGCTGCCGGGGCGGGCGCTGGTGGGTGACGAGGACGCCGGGCTGCTGCAGCTGTTCGCCGGCCTCAACCCGGAGCGGATCATGACGGCCGCGTTCGCGATCGGGATGGGCCGCTACGCGGTCGCGCGGGCCGCCGACTACGCCCGCACGCGCCAGGTGTGGAGCGAGCCGATCGGCGCCCACCAGGCCATCGCCCACCCCCTGGCGCAGTCGCACATCGAGCTCGAACTGGCCCGCCTGATGATGTACAAGGCCGCCGCGCTCTACGACGGCGGGGACGACGAGGGCGCCGGCGAGGCGGCCAACATGGCCAAGTACGCCGCCGCCGAGGCCGCGGTGCGCGCCGTCGACCAGGCGGTTCACACCCTGGGCGGGAACGGGCTGAGCTCGGAGTACGGGCTGGCCTCGCTCATCACGGCCGCGAGGGTGACGAGGGTGGCGCCGGTGAGCCGGGAGATGATCCTCAACTACGTTTCGCACCGGACGCTGGGCCTGCCCAAGTCCTACTGAGAACCTTCGATCCGGAAGGAGGTCCGCGATGCTGGTCCGCAGCTCGTACGAGCACGGCATCACCACGCTGACCCTGGATTCCCCCCGCAACCGCAACGCTCTTTCCGCCCGGCTGGTGGGCGAGTTGGGGGACGGCCTGGAGCGGGCGGCCGAGGACGCGGACACCCGTGCGGTGGTGCTCACGCATACCGGCACCACCTTCTGCGCGGGCGCGGACCTGTCCGAGCCGACGCCGACCGGCCCCGCGGAGCTGACGCGGCTGCTGCGGGCGATCGTGGAGCTTCCCAAACCCGTGGTCGCCCGGGTGACCGGGCACGTCCGGGCCGGGGGGCTCGGGCTGCTGGGGGCCTGCGACATCTCGGTCGCCGGCCCGTTCTCCTCGTTCGCCTTCACGGAGGCGCGGCTGGGCCTGGCCCCGGCGGTCGTCTCGCTGCCGCTGCTGCCGCGCCTCGACGCGCGGGCGGCGGCGCGCTACTACCTGACCGGCGAGCGCTTCGACGCGGCGGAGGCGGCCCGGATCGGCCTGGTGACGGCGGTGGACGAGGACGTCGACGCGTTCGTCGCCCGCGTCACGGACGGGCTGCGCCGGGGGTCCCCGCAGGGGCTGGCCGAGTCGAAGCGCCTGGTCACGGCGGAGGTGCTGCGCGCGTTCGACCGCGATGCGGCGGAGCTCGGGGAGCGGTCGGCGCGGCTGTTCGCGTCGGCGGAGGCCAGGGAGGGAATGACGGCGTTCCTGGCGAAGAGGGACCCGTCGTGGGTGCGCTGACCGGCCCCAAGCAGGACCGCAGCCGGGCCACGCGGCAGCGCCTGCTGGAGGCGGCCATCTCCTGTCTGTCCGAGTACGGCTGGGCGGGTTCGACGGTCTCCGTCGTCGCCGAGCGGGCGGGCGTCTCGCGCGGTGCCGCCCAGCATCATTTCCCCACCCGGGAGGACCTGTTCACGGCGGCGGTC
The DNA here is from genome assembly GCF_020328095.1 of Streptomyces sichuanensis. Lineage (NCBI taxonomy): Bacteria > Bacillati > Actinomycetota > Actinomycetes > Kitasatosporales > Streptomycetaceae > Streptomyces > Streptomyces sichuanensis. The sequence continues at coordinate 31,648 of NZ_JAIXMK010000021.1, read as the reverse complement.
GAGTACGTGGCCGAGGAACGTTCGGCGGCACTGCGGTCCGTGGTGGCCGCCGCCTCGCCGATCGTGGGGCCCGCACGGCGGTACGTCGTCGTCACCGAGCTCGTCGAGCTCTACACCGGCCCGCTGTTCCGGGCCGCGCTGCAATTATGGGTCGCCGCCTCCCACGACCACGCACAGCTGCGCGAGCGCGTGACCGCCCTGGAGGCGCACGTCGGCCGGGAGACGCACCGCATGGCCGTGGAGCTGCTCGGCGCGGACGAACGCGTCCCGGGCGTGCGGGAAACCGTGCAGGGCCTGCTGGACATGGCGCGCGGGCTGGGCCTGGCGACGCTGCTGACGGACGACCGGGCACGGCGGCGGCGTGTGGTGGAACAGTGGCTGCGGATCCTGGAAGGTGCCCTGGACCGCTGAACGGCTCATTCCACCAGTGTGTTTCGAGCACCGCTGAACCCACTGGGATCCGGTGCATGTCCTGAGGAGACTGGCTGGCGTGCCCACCCGCACCGGGTGGGCTTCGGCTCGGCACCCGTAAGGGGGAATCACGCATGGCACTGCGCAAGTTCACCGCGACGGCCTTCGCGGCGACGGCCCTGGCCGGCTCCCTGATCGGCGCGACCGGCACGGCCGCCTCGGCCACCACCGCTCCGGCGGACTTCGCCGCCCAGGCGAAGCAGGCCGGCCTGACCGGCTCCCAGGCCAAGGAGCTGCAGAGCAGGGTCGACGGCTACCTGGCCGGCACGGGCGGCCGGCAGATCGCCGCCAACAAGATCGAGACCGGCGCCGGCACGCTCGTCCTCACCCTGCCCGGCGAGGAGAAGGCCCGCGACCTGGACGCCAAGGCCGGCGCGGCCGCACGGCTGGGCGACTGCCCCTACGAGAACTTCTGCATGTACAGGGGCACGTACTACACCGGCGACCAGCTCAACCTGTACCACTGCCGCGACCACGCGCTGTCCAACTGGCGCGGCTGGGGTTCGTGGGTCAACAACCAGACCCCGGGCACCCAGGCGCGGCTGCTCAACCGCAACCACGGCGTGGTCACGACCACGGCGGGCGCGTACTCGTGGGAGGCGAACTACTACTGGGAGCCCATCTGGTACGTCAGGCCCTGCTGACGCACTCCTCCCCGCACACTGCCGGGACCGCGGCGACCACGCGGCCCCGGCTGCATCGTGTGCGCACGCCGGTCAGACCCGCGGCTGGGTGAAGCGGATGCGGTTGCCGAAGGGGTCGCGGAGGCCGCAGTCGGTCCCGTACGGGCGCTCGGTGGGCTCCTCGGTGAACTCCACGCCCCGGGCCAGCAGCGTCTCGTACGTCTTGCGGCAGTCGTCGGTGGTGAGGATGAGCCAGCCGGCCATCGCACCCTTGGTGACCAGGTCCCGGACCTGCGCAGCGGTCTCCTCGGACATCATCGGGCCGCCCGGCTGCTCCAGCAGGATCTGGCGCTCCGGGTGGCCGGGGACGCTGACGGTCAGCCAGCGCATGAAGCCCAGCGGGATGTCGGCGCTGACCTCCAGGCCGAGCTTGCCGACGTAGAAGTCGAGGGCCTCGTCCTGGTCGAGGACGTATATCTGCGAGTGCGTGATGGCGTTGAACATGTGCACCACGTTATGCGGCAACGGTCCGGGAAACTTATCCAAAACTGCTCAGCTGCCGGCGGGCCGCGTCCAGGCCATGGCGAAGCACGTGGGGACGGGCTGCGCCACGGCCTGCTGGCGGTACTCGCGGGGCGACCGGCCGACGATGTCGCGGAACGTGCGGCTGAAGGTCCCCGTGCTGCCGAAGCCGACCTCGAAGCAGATGTCCGTCACGCTGCGGTCGGTCTCGCGCAGCAGGAACATCGCGCGCTCGACGCGGCGGCGCTGCAGGTAGCGGTGCGGCGTCTCACCGAACGTGGCCCGGAAGGTGCGCGTGAAGTGCGCCTCCGACACATGGGCGATCCGGGCCAGGGCAGGGACGTCCAGCGGCTGCGCGTAGGCGCGGTCCATGGCGTCCCGCGCCCGGAGCATGCGGCGGTTGCTGTCTTCGGTGGCAGTGCGGGTCACGCCGCCATCACACCACGGCCCTCGTCCGCTGCTTCAGCTGCTGAGGGCGGCGAGGTGCCGGTGGAGTTCCCGGTGTCCTTCGGGGGTGGGGTGCAGGCCGTCCGTGAACAGTCCGGGGCGATCGCGCAGCGGCTCCCACATGTCGAGGTAGTCGACGTGGTTCCCGGCGCACCAGGTCTGCAGGGTCTCGCGGAGGGCCAGCGCCCTGGCCTCGGTGAACCGCAGGCCCCAGTAGTCGCCGGTGCGCGTCTCGTCGAGCCATACCGGTCCCATGACGACGAGTCGCGCGTTGTGGCTCAGGGCCGTGACGGCGAGGGAGCCGAGGCTGTCCGCGATGTGCGCCAGGCCGTCGTGGCTCTGCTCCTCGGCGAGCCGCAGGGCGGAGTCGTTGATGCCGGCGGCGAGGAGGAGGGTGTCCGGGAGGCGCGGGCCGAGGAGGGCGGGGGTCTGCTCGCCGACCTCGGTCAGGGTGGTCCCGGGGATGGCCAGGTTGAAGACCCGGCACCGGGCCTCGTCGCCGGCGATGTGGGCGGCGGCCAGGTGGGCCGCCCAGCCTCCGTGCGGGTCGCAGCGTCCGTAGGCGATGCTGTCGCCCACGATCACGATGCGCTCCGCCGGGCGCAGTGGCTTGGCGTCCACGTAGGCCCAGGCGCTCTCCCCGGAGGAGAGGAGCACCCGCCGGCGGACGTAGTCGTCCACCTCGTAGGCGTCGGCCGCGGCGAGGTCCTCGTCGGTGAGGTGCAGGACGGCTCCCTCGACCTCGGCGCCGGTCCTCCGCTCCAGGGTCAGGTGCACGTCGAGGCCGCTGGTGGCGATCACGGACGGGTCGGTGATCTTCAGGGGCCTGGTCGTGTGGCCGGCCAGCGATGCCGCGGACGTGGGCACGGCCCGTCCGAAGAGCGCGGTCTGGACGTGCTCGTCCCTCAGCGTGCCGAAGGAGAACAGGGTGTGGGGGCGGGACTCGGTCACCGTGAGCGCCGTGGCCTTTCGTTCGGGTTGATCGATTAACCCTAACGGCGGTGCCGGACGGGGTGGCCGGCCGCCCGGAGCGAGTGCGGGTCGCCGGGGGTCTGCAGCCCCCCGGCAGAGGTGAGTCGCCGGTCAGCCCAGACGGGCGTCGGCGTAGACGACCATCGCGTCGCGCTGGTAGACGGCCAGCCCCTCGGCGATCTTGTCGTAGTTCGTGCGGAACTGCGGGTCATCGACGTAGGTCTGGCCCAGCCCCTTGTACGCCTCCGCGTTCGGGGTCCAGAAGCGGCACACGCCCTGGTAGTGGGCGTCGATCTCGGCCTGCACCGCGGGGTCGGCGACCGGCGTCCCGGCCACCATGAACTCCGCCAGGCGGACCATCTGCGCCGTCACCTCGCGCTGCCACCGCTCCGTGTCCTCGGCGGTCATCGACTCGATGGCCTGCCGGGACTCCTCCCACGCCTCCGGCCACCGCTCCCGCACCTCGGCGTCGGTGCCGGGGTCCGAGGTCTCGAAGCCCTCGAAGAGGTTCTCCGGCCTGTTGATCTTCACCATGTCGTGCTTCTCCTTGTTCTCCTCCAGTTCGGCGATGGTGCGGCCGACCGTGCGGGCGAGCTTCTCCAGCCGGTCCCGTTCCCCCAGCAGCCGCTGGTGGTGCTCGCGGAGCGCGGCCACCTGGTCGACCTGGCTCTCCAGGACCGCCCTGATCTCACGCAGCCCCAGACCCAGCTCCCGCATCAGCAGGATCTGCTGCAGCCGCAGCAGACCGGCCTCCTCGTAGTAGCGGTGCCCGTTGCTCCCGATCCACGCGGGCGGCAGCAGACCGATGTCGTCGTAGTGCCGCAGCGTCCGGGACGTCGTCCCCGACATCCGGGCCACGTCCGCGATCGACCAGGCCATCGTTCCCCCTCCCATCGCCGGGCCGGTTTTCCCGGCCACACAGACGACCGTAGAAGTTGACGCAACGTAAAGCGCAAGCCGGTCGGGGGAGCCCGCCCGGCCGGCGTGCCGGCGGAGCCCCCGGCGGGGCTCGGGTCGCGGAGGGCGCGCGTGCGGGCTAAACAGAGCACATGAGGTGTATTCCGCGCGGGCGCTCCTCATGAGGGGGGCGCCGCCCGCTCGTCCCGGGGGCAGCGCCCGTGCGGTGACACGCAGGCTCGCGGCCGGAGGACTCCTCATTGCGGTGGCGTTCGCCGTCTTCCAGGTCCTCGGCTACCACAGCGACACGCTTCCCCCGGCGAACAACGACGTCTACCGCTACACGGTCCAGGCTCACAGCGCGACGGGCGCCGCGCCCGACGAAGCGGTCCGCCGGGCGGCCGCGGACTGGTGCCGAGCGCGTTCCGACAACGACATCGCCTCCCGGCGGGTCGAGGGTTCGGTCGGTGCGCAGCCCGACCCCAAGGCGTACACCGGCTGCCTGGACTGGCTGATCCGCCACGACGGTACGACCGAGCGGTACAAGGAGATCTTCTACGCCCGGCCCGGCTATCCCTTCCTCGCCTCGCTGGTTGCGCCCCTCACGGGGGTGTGGGCGGGGCTGTGGGTCGTCTCCCTCGCGTTCACCCTGGCGGGGGGTGCGCTGGTGATCGTCCTGATCCGGCTGGCGGGCGGCGGTGTCCGAGCCGCCTGGACCGGCGAGATCCTCTTCTTCGCCCTGCCCACCGGCGGCCTGGGCGTGCAGCGGCTCACCGACGGTCCTGCCGTCGCCATCACCCTGGCGGCTCTGGTCGGCGCGGTCCTGCTCGCCTGCCGCCGCTCCCTGCTGCCGGGGACCGTCACGCTGTGTGCCGCCCTCGCCTTGGGCTGCTTCGTCCGGTACTCGTCGTTCACCTTCCTCTGCGCGGCCTTGCTGGCGGCTTCGATCGTGTGCCTGGGCCGGCGCGGCTCCCGCCATGCGGGAACCGTCGCCCTCGCGGTGACGTCCCTCGCCGGGTTCGCGGGGATCACCGTCGGAGCCCGCCTGATGGGGTGGCCGGAGGCCGCGAGCACCATGCAGGACACCTTCACCGACCACTTCAAGCAACCGGACGTCGCCGATCCCGTCGCCCACCTGGTCAGGCTCAACACCGCGTTGTGGTCCTACCTGCCCTGGCAGAGCGAGACCGCGGCCTTCCTGCCTGTCGCCCTGTGCGGCCTGTCGTTCGCCGCCCTCTGGCGCGTCGACGTCACCTTCGCCGTCCTCGCCACGGCGGCCGCGCTCACCGGTCTCCTCAGCGTGATCGCGCATCCCGTCTACGGCCAGTACGCCCGGCTCGTCCTGCCCGTCTGGCTGCTGCCGGTGCTCGGGCTGCCGTTCCTGACGCGCCGGAAGAGGTCGTCACGCCTTCCCGGCGGCGTCACTCCCACCCGCATCACCCGCTCCTGACCCACCCGCGGGCCGGGGAGACGCACGTCACAGCCGTTCGTGTCACGTGGCGCCCGGCTGTTTCCGTCGTATCCGTGCACCCACCGACAACGGCCAAGGAGCACACGATGGAAGCCCGCATGAACGTCTTCGGCAACCAGACCGCCGGCAAGCTCATGAAGCACTTCATCGCCGCAGGCAAGGCGGTCTCGGACACGCCGCTGCCTGCCGCGACGCAGGAACTGGTGAAGATCCGAGCGAGCCAGATCAACGGCTGCGGCTTCTGCCTCGACATGCACACCAAGGAGGCCGCCGCCGCCGGTGAGACCTCGACGCGCCTCAACCTGGTCGCGGCGTGGCGCGAGGCCACGGTCTTCACCGACGCCGAGCGCGCGGCGCTGGAGCTGACGGAGCAGGGCACCCGCATCGCCGACGGGGCCGGCGTCCCGGACGAGGTGTGGGCGAACGCCACCAAGCACTACGACGAGGACCAGCTCATGGCCCTGGTGGCGCTGATCGGCCTCATCAACGCCTTCAACCGCATGAACGTCATGCTGCGGATGCCCGCGGGCGACTACCAGCCCGGCCAGTTCGCATGACCGCCCGCCGGGCGAGGGCGTACGGCATTCCGGCTCCGTCCGTCACTGGGCGCTCGCCGCAGGTCGTACGACGATCTCGTTGACGTCGACCTGCGGCGGCTGGGAGATCGCGTAGGCGACGGCGTCCGCGATCGCGGACGCCGGCAGGGCCACGGCGCGGTACGCCCGCATGGCCTCCCGGGCGGCCGGATCCGCGATGGAGTCGGCGAGTTCGGACTCGGTGACGCCCGGCGAGACCAGCGTGACCCGGACGTCACCGGCGGACTCCTGACGCAGCCCCTCGGAGATCGCACGGACCGCGAACTTGGTGGCGCAGTACACGGCGGCGGTGGGAGAGACCTCGTGCGCGCCGACGGAGGCGATGTTCACGACGTGCCCGCCACCCTGCGCGCGCATCACGGGCAGGGCGGCGGCGATGCCGTGCAGGACGCCCCGCATGTTCACGTCGATCATGCGGTCCCACTCCTCCGTCCTGAGCGCCTCCAGCGGCGACAGCGGCATCACCCCGGCGATGTTGACCATCACGTCCACGCGGCCGTACCGCTCTCCGGCCGCTGCCACGAAGTCCCGGACGTCGGCGGCCTCGGTGACGTCCAGGCGCCGGCTCGCCGCCGTTCCGCCCGCGGCGGTGATCTCCGCGACGATTCGGTCCAGGCGATCGGTGCGCCGGGCCCCCAGGAACAGGCGGTGGCCGTCGGCGGCGAGCCGGCGGGCGGTCGCCTCGCCGATCCCACTGCTTGCGCCGGTGATCGCTACGACCTTGGCTGTCCGGTCCGGCATGACTGCCCCCTTCTCTCGGTAGGGCACCGAGTCTGGGCGGAGCGTTCCGGACGGCCCAGGCCGTGTGCTGCCTGGGTGCGACACACCCGGGCAGCACACCGGGCCCGCCACCTAGCCTGGGCGCATGACCGACAACCAGCTGGGTGAGTTCCTACGGGCACGCCGGGCGGCCGTGCGGCCGGACGAGGTCGGGATGCCGAGCCACGGCGTGCGCAGGGTGGCCGGACTGCGCCGCGAGGAGGTCGCCGTACTGGCAGGAGTCAACGCGGACTACTACACCCGGCTGGAACAGGGCCGCGAACGCCACCCGTCCGCGCAGGTGGTGGAGGCGCTCAGCCGCACCCTGCTGCTGGATGCCGACGCCCGGGCGCACCTCCACCGGCTGTCCGGAACCGCACCGGCCCGGCGGTCCCCCGCCGCCACCGACCGGGTCGCCCCCGGCCTGCGCGTCCTGCTCGACGGCTACGCCGGCACCCCGGCGTTCGTCATCAACCCGGCCCTGGACGTCCTGGCCGCCAACGCCCTGGCCGAGGCGCTGTACTCCCCCTTCGAAGCGATGGACAACCTGGCCCGCATGGTCTTCCTGGACCCGGCGGGCCGGTCGTTCCACCCCCGGTGGGAGCGGACGGCCGAGACGGTGGCGGGGCACCTGCGCCAGGCGTCCGGCGTCGATCCGGGCCATCCACGCCTACGGGCTCTCGTGGGCGAACTCGCCGCGTACAGCCCGGACTTCGTCCGGCTGTGGAACGCGCACACCGTGCGCGGCAAGACCAGGGAGAACAAGCACGTCCACCACCCGGACGTCGGCAGCCTGACCCTCACCCACCACGCGTTCGACGTGCGGGACGCACCCGGCCAGCAGCTGATCATCTACCACGCCGAACCCGGCAGCCGCAGCGCCGAGGCGCTCGGCCTGCTCGGCTCCGTGCACGCCACGGCGCACCGCACCTAGGTCCTGCCGCTCTGGCCGGCGTCGCGCTCGGATCATGCTTCGGGTTCTGCCCGGTGTGGCGCTGTGAGCCGCGGCGCGCTCACAGCGCCTCACAGCAGGGCGTCAGTTGCCGGCCAGCATGCAGGCGGCGCCACCGCTTGAGCCGGTTGATGCACCGCTCAAGGGTGTTCCGCTCCTTGTTGGCCTCGCGGTCGAAGCCGGGCGGTTGGCCGCCGCGGCGGCTCGCCGCTGGCGGCGGCCGATCTGGTCGGAAGGCTGCGGGATCATCGCCCGGAATCCCCGGTGCCGCGGATGACTGCGGATGGCCCCGGAAGGAGTATGCCGGGTCCCGCCCTCGCAGCCAGGGGTGCGGGGCTGCGCTCGTTGTATACGCAAAGATGGGCCGGGGTCGGATGGCTACGCTGAATCGGCAAGCCGGAGGAGGTTGCGGTCTGTATGGGTGACGGGCACGGGTCCGTGTGGTCTGAGCGGGAGGACTCGCTCGGAGCCGGATGGGAGAGTCACCGGCCCGCGGTCTTCGGTGTGGCGTACCGGCTGCTGGGGAGTGTGGCCGATGCCGAGGACGTGACCCAGGATGTGTGGTTGCGGGCGGCCGGAGCGGATCTCCGGGACGTCGGTGACTTGCGGGCTTGGCTGGTGACGGTGGCTGCGCGGCGGTCGTACGACATTCTCAGGAGTGCGCGTGTCCGTCGGGAGAGCTATGTCGGGCCGTGGCTGCCGGAGCCGCTGCTGACGGGGCCGGACGCCTCGCAGCCGGTGCTCGTCGATGAGTCCGTCAGCTCGGCGATGTTGCTGATCATGGAGGAGCTGAGCCCGCCGGAGCGGGTGGCTTTCGTCCTGCACGATGTCTTCGGTCTGGAGTTCGGCAAGATCGCCGAAGTGCTGGACGTCTCCGTGCCGGGCGCCCGGCAGCTCGCTTCGCGGTCGCGACGGCGGGTGGCCAAGGCGAAGCAGTCCATGCCGCAGGCGTCGAAGGCGGAGCGCGAACGCGTCCTTGAGGTATTCCGCGCCGCGTACGAGGCCGGGGACCTGGCCGGCCTGGTCAGGCTCCTGCACCCGGACGCCGTCTTCGTCACCGACGGCGGCGGCAACGTGTCCGCGGCGCGCAGGCCCATCCACGGCGGTGAGCGCATCGCCGAGGTCATGGTGCGCGTGGGGCGCCAGTGGCATCCGGACCGTATCGACTTCGCTGAGGTCGGCGGCGAGCTCGCCCTGGTGTTCCACCGCGCAGGCCGGGTCCACTCCGTGGACACGGTCCAGATCACAGACGGTGTGATCACCGCGTACCGCCGGGTCGTCAATCCCGACAAACTCGTGCGCGTCTGAGCTGTCACACCCGCAGGGGCTATTTCGTCTCCCTGATGAGACAGCGAACGAGCAACGAATCGAAGGAACCATGAACGACCCCCAGCGAGTCAACATCGGCAAGCAGCACCCGGCCGCCTACAAGGCCCTCATCACCCTGTCGTCCGAGGTGGAAGGGGCCGCTGCCGCAGCGGGCCTCGACCCGCTCCTGATCGAGCTGCTGAAGATCCGGATCTCCCAGATCAACGGCTGCGCGTTCTGCCTGCGCATGCACACCCGCGACGCCCTGAAGAAGGGCGAGAGCTCCGACCGGATCGCCGTCCTGCCCGGATGGGAGGAGACCGGCTACTTCTCCGGGACCGAGCGGGCCGCCCTGCGTCTGGCCGAGGCGGTGACCCGCGTGTCCGACGGACACGTCGGCGACGAGGACTACAACGCCGCCACGGCCGTACTCACCGCAGACCAGGTCTCGGCCATCGCCTGGCTCGCAACCCTGATGAACGCATTCAACCGCGTCGCGATCACCAGTCGGTACCCAGTCGAGAGCTGACCTCGACAGTGGCACCGGCGACGAGAACGCGTCACGGCTCCCAGCGCGTGTCTCTTGGTCGGCAAGTTAGTTGATCGGATGTGTCCGTCCGATTAGTGATCACTGATGTGATGTGGGACCGGATCGAGCCGCTGATGCCGGCCTATCCGGTTCGAGGGCGGCGGTGGGCCGACCACCGCCGCATTCTCGCGGCCATCGCGTGGAAGTACCGCACCAACTCGCCTGGCGGGACCTTCCCGACGAGCTCGGCTCTTCCCTAGACAGAACCTAGCCCAGGGGAACCACGAGCCCGATGCCTTCGGCCGTCACCGCGATGGCGAAATCGAAGAAGTCGGACTGGTCGAGGACGCTGTCGTGGGTACGGGCGAAGACCTCGAACGCCAGGAGACCGATCAGGTTGCTCCACAGCACGATGCCGCGCTCGATGACGTCCGCGAACGGCGCCTCGGGCACGCTGCCGAACAGCGCGGTCGCCTCCGGCCGGATCAGCGGCGGCCCGGGCACCGCCCGTCGCGGCGGGGTGAGTTCACCGGCCTCCAGCGCGGAACGCACGATCCCGGCCAGCACGGCCGGGGTGCGTGACGCGGGCGGAACCGTGTCCTGAGGGGCGTGGTACCCGGGAACGGGCGAACCGTAGACCAGCGCGAATTCGGCGGGGTTGGCGAGGGCCCACGCCCGCAGGGCACGCGCGACCGCGAGGAAGCGGGTCCCCGTCGGCGCGCCGTCGTCCTTGGCCGCCTGATCGGCCTGCTCCATCGCCGCGCCGGACTCGTTGTAGGCGTCGATGAGCAGCGCCGTCAACAGGTCGTCCCGGTGCGGGAAGACGCTCGCGACGTCGGTGACCGCAAGACCGGCGCCCTCGGCCACGGCTTCGAGGGTCAGCCCGCCGGCGCCCAGTTCCACGAGGAGGCGCCGCGCGGCTGCCCTGACAACACTGGATATGTCCATGATCAAACCGTACCTGCCGGCCGATCCGTCAGACGTTCGTAGCAGTCGTAGTTGCGCTGCGCCCAGATCTTTCCGTCGCGGAATTCGAGGAAGACCGCGATGCGTGCACGGAGTACGTGGCCGGCGGGGAGCCCGCCCAGCGGCACGGCGAGCGTGCCGGTCCAGGTGACCTCCAGCGCGACCTGGTCGCCGGCCGCCACCGCGTTGTGCACCTCGAACCGCTGGTGCGCGACGACCTCACGCCCGCGCTCCGCAGCCCGGAGCACATCGGGCAGACGACGGCGGACACCGTCGGGGAAGAGGGCGTTGGGGAACTCCTCCTGCACCGCCTCCTCGTGAAAGAAGCGGGCCAGCTCCTCCCCGGTGGCGCCCCGGGAGACCGCCTCGTGGTACCGGACGGCGGCTTCGACGTTCGGGTGCTGCGGCATGCGACGAGCGTAGGCAGCACCCGCCCCGGTCGGCTAGCGCCGTGCGACGAACGAGCCCATGCCCGGGGTGGTGACGATCAGGCCCTCTTCGCGGAGTGCCGCGGTGACCTTGCGTACCGTCGTGCGTGCGACGGCGAACTCCTGCTCCATCCGCACTTCAGAGATGAGGTGGTCGGGCGGATATTCACCGTCCGCGATGCGCTTCCTGATCACATCGGCGATCTGCATCCACTTCGGCCGGGTCGGGTCAAACTCCATCACGGGCGTGACTGTATGCAGCAATATGCAACCGAACATAGAGCCTACTTTATGCATCTAGGTGTAGACAGGTGCCTCAAGGAGGCTCTAGGCTGGCGCAGACTCAAGACCCCCGCGACCGTGCGACCGGTCCGGGGGCATGGCCACCAGCCTCCAAGGAGCTGATGACATGAAAGAGCGTATCGCCCGACTCCTCGCCTGGACGAGAGCGCGACTCATGAGCACCGCGCCCCCTCCCCCGCCCACGCCACCGCTTGCGCTGCCGCCTTCGCTTCCGCCCCGACCCTCCGTCATCTCCCTCCCCCACACCGGCGGCAGGTGGGGCGAGTGAGCGTTCCTGACGTCCCGCTCGGCATCCTTGCCGTGGACACCTTCACCAGCGGCGTCGGCCTGGTCGTCGAGTCGGCGAACGGCCTCGTCCGGCTCCAGCACCCCAACGGCTTCAGCTGGCAGGCGTACGCCACCAACCTGCGGCCGCCGGAGCAGCCGGAGAAGCACCGCTTCGCCGCGGCGGAACGTGTGTACGGCCGCCTCCCCCTGCCCCCCGGCAAGGGCGACTGACCGCCGTCCGGCGGGGGCGGCCCCACGACAGGCTGCCCCCGCCGGCTACTCCTGCCCGGCCGGGCGGTAGTCGAGCACCATGGCCCCCGACGTGAACGTGGTCGTGCCGGCCGGCACCCACGTCGACGCCGGTGCGCCCTCCGGGAAGAGGCGCTTGCCCTTGCCGACCACCACCGGGTGGATCCAGAGTTTCAGCTCGTCCACCAGGCCCTCGGCTATGAGCGAGCGGATCAGGGCGCCACTGCCGTAGATCAGGATGTCGTTCTCGTACCGCTCCTTGAGCGCGGCGACCTCCTGGGCGAGGTCGCCGTCGATCAGGGTGGCGTTCCACTCCGTCGTCCGCAGCGTGGTGCTGGCGACGTGCTTGGGCATGGAGTTCATCCGGTCGGCGAAGCCGTCCTCGTCCGTCATGCCCGGCCACGCCTGGACGAAGCCCTCGTACGTCTCGCGGCCCAGCAGCAGCGCGTCCGCGGCGAACAACCGGCGGTGCGCGTACGCGCCGTGCTCCTCGTCGAAGTACGGAGCGGTCCAGGACGGACTCTCCATGACGCCGTCCAGCGACAGGTAGACGAGCGCGACGATCTTGCCCATGACAGACCCCCCAAGGCGGTGCCCCTGGCGGGCACGTGGACAGAGCGGAAAGCGCCCCGTCATCAGGCGCCTCCCCAACGCCGCTCAATCTAGGGGCACCCACTGACAACGGCCCGGCAGCGGCGGACCCCCTCGCCGCCGGGTGGTCGCCGTCACATCCCCGGCCCCGGCGCGACCTGCGAAGATGACCCGCATGCGAATCATGTTCGTCGGCGACTCGATGACGATCGGTAGCGCCGGTGACTTCACATGGCGCTACCGCATGTGGCAACACCTCAACGCCTCCTACGGCGCCCCCTACAAGATCGTCGGCCCGCGCCGGGAGCTGTACGACCCCACGACCGGTGAGGCCGGGTCGCTCGACTACGGCGACCCCGGCTTCCCCGAGCGCTGCCGCGGTCACCTCGCCGGCTGGGGCGAGGGCTGGCTCCACATGGCACCGCTCATCGGCGACGCCGTCCGCCAGGGCAAGGCGGACACCCTGCTGATCTCCCTCGGCCTCATAGACCTCGGCTTCTACACCGACGCCGGCCAGACCGCCGCCAACGTCCGCCGTTTCTTCGCCGGGGCCCGCGAGGCCAATCCGCGGATCCGGGCCGTGCTGATGCCGGTGATCCTCAATGTCCGCGCGCTCAACGACCCGCCCTTCGCCGCCGAGTGCGAGCGCTTCAACGAGCTGCTGGGCAAGGCCGTCGCCGACCTCGACGAGCCCGGTTCGCCCCTGCTGCTCGCCTCGCCTCCCGAGGGCTGGGACATCGACCGGGACACCTACGACGGAACGCACCCGAACGCCGCCGGCGAGCACCTCCTCGCCGCCGCCTTCGCCACCGCGCTGTACCAGGCGTGGGACGTGGGCGGCCCGTACGCAGCCGCCCCCTCCCGCCGCTGAGGCACGGCGTTCCCGTACGGACCGTACGGGAACCCGTACGAGAAGCCGTACGAGAAGCCGTACAGAACGCCGCGCGCCGGCTCGTTCACCTCACCACGCGAACGCCTCCGGCGACGGCCCCGGGCCCGGGAAGATCCCGTCCAGCCCCGTCAGCACCTCGTCGCCCAGCTCCAGCTCCACCGCCCGCAACGCGCTCTCCAACTGGCCCTGCGTGCGCGGGCCGACGATCGGGGCGGTGACCCCGGGCCGGGTCAGGAGCCAGGCCAGGGCCGCTTCGCCCGGCTCGATGCCGTGCTTGTCGAGCAGGTCCTCGTACGCCTGGATCTGCGCCCGCACGGCCACGTCGGCCAGGGCGTCCGCCGCCCGCCCGGAGGCGCGGCGCCCGCCCTCGACCTCCTTCTTGATCACGCCACCGAGCAGGCCGCCGTGCAGCGGCGACCAGGGGATGACGCCCAGGCCGTACTCCTGCGCCGCGGGGATGACCTCCATCTCGGCGCGCCGCTCGGCGAGGTTGTACAGGCACTGCTCGCTGACGAGGCCGACCGTGCCGCGCCGCGCGGCGAGTTCGTTCGCCTGAGCGATCTTGTAGCCGGGGAAGTTCGAGGAGCCGGCGTAGACGATCTTGCCCTGCTGGACGAGGACGTCGATGGCCTGCCAGATCTCCTCGAAGGGCGTCCGACGGTCGATGTGGTGGAACTGGTAGAGGTCGATGTAGTCGGTCTGCAGCCGCTTGAGGCTGGCGTCGACGGCCCGGCGGATGTTGATCGCGGAGAGCCGGTCGTGGTTCGGCCACGGCTCACGGTCGCCGTCCATCCCGCCGAACACCTTGGTGGCGATGACGACCTTCTCGCGGCGGCCGCCGCCCTTGGCGAACCAGTTGCCGATGATGGACTCGGTGCGGCCCTTGTTCTCGCCCCAGCCGTAGACGTTGGCGGTGTCGAAGAAGTTCAGGCCCGCGTCCAGGGCGGCGTCCATGATGGCGTGGCTCTCGGCCTCTTCGGTCTGCGGGCCGAAGTTCATGGTGCCGAGGACGAGCCGGCTGACCTTGAGTCCCGTGCGTCCGAGCTGCGTGTACTCCATGCGCCAAGCCAACGCCTTCGAGTCCGCTCGAAGCAAGGGGGACCCGCGCCCGTCACCCGCTCATCGTCCGGAGCATGCGCCGCCCGCCCGTGGTGAGGAAGCGCGCCGTCAGCACCGCGGCGAGCAGCAGGAAGACGATGTCGAGGTACGTCGTGTAGTTCCAGCTCACGCCCTCCATCGGGACCTTCGCGTCCGCCTGGTCCGGGACCAGGCCGAGACCACCGAAGACGAACTCCACGACGTAGCCCGCCACCACCGCCGCCGCGTAGAACGTGCCGAGCAGGAACAGCGCCATCCGCCGCCCGTAGTACTTCCGGTAGATGTTCAGGATCGGCAGGATCAGCAGGTCCGCGAAGACGAACGCCACCACGCCCCCGAAGCTGATGCCGCCCTTCCACAGGACCACGGCCAGCGGCACGTTGCCGATCGAGCAGACGAACGACGCGATCGCCACCAGCGGCCCCACCAGCGGGCCCCACAGCTTCGCCAGCAGCGGGTGGCCCTCGAAGAAGAACGCGCGCCAGAAGTCCTCGGGCACCCACGCGGCGATCGCACCCGCGACGATCAGGCCGAACACCAGATCGCGGAGGATCGCCGCCCACTCCATGACGAAGACGTGGGAGGTGGCGGTGAACCCCTCGCGCGACAGCAGCCGGCGGGCGAACGAGCCCTCGCCCCGGACGGACATGTCCATCGCCGCATGGCCCTCCATGGCGCCCGCCACCCCGCGCTCGGCCTGCGCCCGCGCGCCGCGCAGCAGCGCCTCGCGCAGCAACAGCCGGAAGAGCACGGCCAAGACCGCGATCATCACGAAGCCGCCGGCGAACTCCGCGGCGGTGAACTGCCAGCCCATCAGCAGGGCGAGGATGACGCCCAGCTCGACGACGAGGTTGGTGGAGGCGATCTCGAAGGCCATCGCGGACGTGAAGTGCGCCCCTTTGACGAACAGCGAACGGGCCAGCGCGACGGCGGCGTACGAGCAGGAGGACGACGCCGCGCCCAGCCCGGCCGCGAGGACCAGCGCCCAGGGACGGTCGTCACCCAGCAGCGAGACGACGGACGCCGTGCGCACGAGGGCCTGGACGACGGCGGACAGGGCGAAGCCGAGGATCAGCGCCCAGGTGATCTCCCAGGTCATGGACCCGGCGATGGAGAGCGCGTGCAGCACGGCGTGGACCATCCGGGACCCCGCCTTCCGATCAGTGCCCGGGGCCGGGACCGTACCAGCGCGGCCCCCGGGTACCCCGGCACCGGCCGCCGCCCGCGTGTCCGGGCGCGCGCCGGTCGGCGCGTCCGTGCCCGGCAGTACGTCCGTCGGCGTGTCCGGGCGCGTCCGGGCGCCGTCGT
Source organism: Streptomyces sichuanensis (assembly GCF_020328095.1). Classification (NCBI taxonomy): domain Bacteria; kingdom Bacillati; phylum Actinomycetota; class Actinomycetes; order Kitasatosporales; family Streptomycetaceae; genus Streptomyces; species Streptomyces sichuanensis. Next base: position 15,999 of record NZ_JAIXMK010000021.1, on the reverse strand, counting down.
CACTTCACCGCGGCCACCACGGCGACGACGACGAGCATCACGGCGAGCGCACCGGTCATGATCCGGTTCCTGGTCTTCGGGTCCACCCCTTGAGCGTAACCGGACCGCTCACTCCGCTCGCCGGGTGCCCAGCGGCCAGGCCGCCACGGTCTCGTACCGGGGGCGCTCCCCGGGCACCCCGGAGGCCGGCAGGCGGCTGCGGACGAGCTCCAGGCGGTCGACGGTCCACCGGCGGCCCCGGAACTCCGCCAGCTCCTCGGCGTACGGCCGCAGGTTCACGTGCCCGGCGGTCCGGGCGAGGGTGAGGTGGGGGCGGAAGGGCCTGGCGTCGTCCATCCGCACCCCGGCCCGCCGGGCGCCGGCGACGGTGGAACGGGCGAGGCCGCCCAGGGTCTCCAGCGAGCCGGTCGCCCCGACCCACAGGATCCGGTCGCCGAACCGGCCGCCCCCGGCGAACCGCAGCTCGTGCGCCGGATGCCGGTGGGCGGCGCGGGCGAGGCGCTCGCCCAGCTCCGGCAGCAGGGCCTCGTCGACCTCACCGAGGAAGGCGAGCGTGAAGTGCCACATGGCCGGCTCGGTCCAGCGCAGCCGCCCGTGCCGGTCGGGGAGCGCGGCACGCAATTGCGCCACTTCGGCCGCCAGTTCGTCGATGGCGGCTCCGGGCGGGATCACCGCGGCGAACAGTCGCATGGGGCCAGTCTCCCCCGGCGGGCGGCCGCCGGGGCGATGCGACGTCGCCACGCCCTCCCGGCAGCCACGCCCTCCCGGCGGCCCCGCCGTCACAGCGGCCACGCCCTCCCGGCAGCCACGCCCTCCGGCGGCCCCGCCGTCATGCCACGACCGTCACCTCGTCCGGACGCGGGGCGGTGGCCCGCTCCCGCGGGACGAACGTCACGAGGCGGCGTCCGCGACGCAGGTCGATCTTCAGGCGCAGCCCGCCCGAGCGGGCCAGCGCGAAGCCGATCGCGACCGCGGCCAGGGCCGAGACCACGCCCCCGGCGAGGAAGCCGACCCGGGGCCCGTACACGTCGGTGACCCAGCCGATCACCGGCGCGCCCAGCGGCGCACCCCCCATGAAGACCATCATGAACAGGCTCATCACCCGTCCCCGCAGGGCCGGGTCCGCGGCCATCTGCAGGCCCGAGTTCGCGGTGACGTTGATCGTCAGACCGCACATGCCGATCGGCACCAGCAGCGCCGCGAAGACCCAGAAGGAGGGCGCCAGCGCCGCCGCGATCTCCAGCGCTCCGAAGGCCGCCGCGGCGCCGACCAGCATCCGCATCCGGGAGGTGCCCCGGCGCGCGGCGAGCAGCGCGCCCGCCAGCGAACCGGCTGCCATCAGGGTGTTGAGCAGGCCGTACGTGCCGGCTCCGGCGTGGAAGACGTCGTTGACGTACGCCGTGAGCCAGATGGGGAAGTTGAAGCCGAAGGTGCCGATGAAACCGACCAGGACGATCGGCCAGATCAGCTCCGGGCGCCCGGCCACATGGCTCAGGCCCTCACGCAGCTGCCCCTTGGCGCGGGGGGCGCGGTCGACCTTGTGCAGTTCGCTCGTGCGCATCAGCAGCAGTGCGGCGATGGGGGCGGCGAAGGACAGCCCGTTGAGCAGGAACGCCCAGCCGCTGCCCATCGCGGTGATCAGCACACCGGCGACGGCGGGGCCGACGAGGCGGGCGGACTGGAAGTTGGCGGAGTTGAGGCTGACGGCGTTGCGCAGGTCGGCCGGGCCGACCATCTCGACGACGAACGCCTGCCGGGCGGGGTTGTCGACGACCGTGACGAGACCGAGCGCGAGCGCGGTCAGGTAGACGTGCCAGACCTGCACGTGCCCGGTGAGGGTGAGCACGCCGAGCGCGAGGCCGGTGACGGCCATCGCGGACTGGGTGATCAGCAGCAGCGGCCGCTTGGGGCAGCGGTCGGCGAGCACGCCGCCGTAGAGGCCGAGCAGCAGCATGGGCAGGAACTGCAGTGCCGTGGTGATGCCGACGGCGGCGGAGGAGCCGGTGAGGCCGAGGACGAGCCAGTCCTGGGCGATGCGCTGCATCCAGGTGCCGGTGTTGGACACCACCTGGCCGGTGGCGAAGAGCCGGTAGTTGCGGATGCGGAGCGAGCTGAACGTGCCTCCCTTGGAGGTGCGCCGAGTGCGCGGCAGGGAGGTGGTGCGTGCGTCGTCGTGGCGGTTCGGTGCGGGTGCGGAGTCTGCTCCGTGTCCCGTACTCAAGGTGCGTTCGCCTCCTTCGGGTGCTTACAGGTGCGCGAGTTTCTCCAGAACGGGCGCGGCGGCGCGCAGCGTCGCCCACTCCTCGTCGTCGAGCTGCCCGGCCAGTTCGGCGAGCCAGGCGTTGCGCCTGCGCCTGCTCTCTTCGAGCATCGTTTCGGCCTGCTCGGTCTGGCGGACCACCTTCTGGCGGCGGTCCTCGGGGTGCGGCTCCAGCCTGACCAGGCCCTTGCCCTCCAGCAGCGCGACGATGCGGGTCATCGACGGCGGCTGGACGTGCTCCTTGCGGGCGAGCTCACCCGGGGTGGCCGAGCCACAGCGGGCGAGGGTGCCGAGCACCGACATCTCGGCGGGGCTGAGCGACTCGTCGACGCGCTGGTGCTTGAGCCTGCGCGAGAGCCGCATCACGGCCGAGCGCAGAGCGTTCACGGCGGCTTCGTCGCCCGGTTCGGGGGCACGGGACAGGTCCGGCATGTTCATTAGATTAACTCATTACCTGAACTAAAGAAAGTAGGCACGGTGGGGGCACAGGGGCAGACGGGGTCGGACGTCAGTCGGCAAGCCGACCGAGATCACGGGCGCAGTGGCGGCACACACCGCCCCGGGCCGTGGGAATGCGCAGCAATCCGCCCATGGGCGCCTTCCCGCAGACGACGCAGCGCTCCCTCGCCCCCAGGGCGCCTCCGCCGACCGCCGACCCGGCGGCGAGCGTGGCTCCCGCGCCCACCAGGCCGCGCCGGTTGAGCATCAGGTCCATGCCCGTGAACTCGGTGAGGACGGCGGCAGTGCGCTCGGGAGGCCAGGGCAGCCCGTCCGGCTCGGCCGCAGGGCGTCGCGTGGCGGCCGAAACCCCGAACCCGAGGTCCTCGATCCTCACCACTCGCCCGAGCCGTTCGGTGAAGAGCACGGCCAACACCCTGGGCACGGGGTCACGTGGACTCTCTCCCATCTCCAGCCACCGCCGCACGCGCGAGGTGTCGGTCGCCAGCTGGGGATGGCCCATGACGGCCGCCTGCCTGTTCACCAGGCGCGCGAGTTCGCCCTTCGTCCATCCCGTGAGGGTGAAGAGGTCCGCGAGGCGCGTGTTGGGCTCCTGGCGCGGTGCGCGCTGCACGGGGCGCAGGTCTTCCCCGGACTGTGCCACCTCCGCCGCGGGGCCCGTCTCCTCGGTCCACGCCTCCTCCCACAGCCCGTACACCTCGTCGATCAGCTCCTCGACGTTCGCCTTCCGAATCCGCCTCGCCAGTACGGCCGTCACAGCCGACACCTGGTCACGCTGGGGCACGGCCGGGCTCGCGAAGACTCCGTGGACGACAGAGCGGGAGAGCCGCTCCGTCACAGGGAACTCGCGGAGGATCACACCGATCGATGGCGCTCCGGCCTTGAGGTGCAACTCATGGAGTCGTTGCTTCAGCCGGCGCCGGGCGCCGGGTGGCAGGTCCGGCATCCGTAAACGACCTGCCTGACCCACGCCGCCCTCCAGAGGTCCGTTCCCAGCCGTTCGCGGCCGTTCCGGATCATCCCAGTTCGGTCGCCGCCGCACGGCAGATGTTCGGAAAAGACCGCTGCCGTTCCCGGGGGCAAGGCCCGCCGGAGGCTGGAGGCATGCCCCGACTCGCCCAGCCATGGGCCGACATCCTCCTGCACGACGTCCTCGGCAATTACCTCGCAGCGCTGCTCAGCGCACTGTCCCTGTGGGGGCTGCGAGCGATTCACTCCTCGCAACGACAGCGGCCTCGCGGGGGCAGGGAGCCGGGCGACGGCCCGGGCGCAGGGGAGCCGGACGAACAGCCCGACGGAACACCCGACGGGTGAGCCGCACCCACGCGCGAGACCCCCCGGCAGCACCTGCGGGACATCGGACGGACACGGCCCCGGCGAGGCAGTCACCTCGCCGGGGCCGTGCGGGCCGTCCCGGTTACTTCACGCCCAGCATCCGCTCGATCGGGTCCAGCATGAAGTAGACGAGGAAGCAGAGCCCCACCGCGTTGAGCAGCCAGGGGATCTCGCGCGCCCGCTTGTCGGCGATCCGCAGCAGGATGAAGGCCAGGACGCCGATGCCGATGCCGTTGGTGATCGAGTACGTGAACGGCATGGAGATGATCGTCAGGAACGCGGGGATCGCGATCGTGAAGTCGCTCCAGTCGATCTCCTTGACGTTGGACGCCATGATCAGGAAGCCGACGACGACCAGCGCGGGGGTGGCGGCCTGGGCGGGGACCACGGTGGCCAGCGGGGTGAAGACGAGGGCCAGCAGGAAGAGGCCGCCCGTCATCAGGTTGGCCAGGCCCGTGCGGGCGCCCTCGCCGACGCCGGCCGTGGACTCCACGAAGCAGGTGTTGGCCGAGGCCGAGCCGGCGCCGCCGGCGGCGACCGCCACGCCGTCGATCATGAGGATCTTGCCCATGTTGGGCAGCTGGCCCTTCTCGTCCGTCAGCCCGGCCTCCTCGCCGACGCCGATGATCGTGCCCATGGCGTCGAAGAAGCCGGACAGCAGCACGGTGAAGACGAACAGGCAGCCGGTGAGCAGGCCGACCTCGTGGAAGCCGCCGAAGAGGCTGACCTCGCCGATCAGGCCGAAGTCCGGGGTGTCCACGATCTTGTCCGGCCAGGACGGGACGGACAGGCCCCAGCTCGCGTCCGGGATCTTCGCGACCGAGTTGATGACGATCGCCACGAGCGTCATCACGACGATGCCGATGAGGATCGCGCCCGGCGCCTTCCGCACGAGCAGGATGAACGTCAGCGCCAGCCCGGCGACGAACACCAGCACCGGCCAGCCCTGCAGCTGACCGCCCTGGCCGAGGCCCAGCGGGACGGTGGTGTGGGCGGCGTCGGGGTTGCGGGTGACGAAGCCGGAGTCCACCAGGCCGATCAGCGAGATGAACAGGCCGATGCCGATGGCGATCGCCCGGCGCAGCCCGCCGGGGATCGCGTCCATGACGCGCTGCCGCAGGCCGGAGGCGACCAGGAGCATCAGGACCAGGCCGGCCAGCACCACCATGCCCATCGCGTCCGGCCAGCTCATCTTGGGCGCCAGCTGCAGCGAGACGACGGCGTTGATGCCGAGGCCCGCGGCGCAGGCGATGGGCACGTTGCCGATCACGCCCATGAGGACGGTGCTGAGCCCGGCCATCAGGGCCGTGGCCGTGACCAGCTGGCCGTTGTCCAGCTGGTGTCCGAACTTGTCCTGGCCTGCCCCGAGGATGATCGGGTTCAGCACGATGATGTAGGCCATCGCAAAGAAGGTGGCCAGGCCGCCGCGCAGCTCGCGGGCGACGGACGAGCCCCGCTCGGATATCCGGAAGTAGCGGTCGAAGGCGTTCTTCGCGGCGCCGGGGGGCGTGGGGGACGGCTGCTGCTCGTCGACCGCAGGGGTGGCCGAGGTGGTCATGCGGGGACCTCAGTCGTGAGAGGGCCGGCCGGGGCCGGGGAAACAAACAAAAAAGGATCTTGATTGGATACTTCTTGGATGATCAAACAAAAGCATCCAGTCAATTCCGGTTCGATTCAGTATGAATAAACAAACGCCGATTGGCTATCTCCGCGCGTAGACCCCCGCGGGACAAGGGCTCCGCGGCTGCGCCTCCCCCAGGACGCACTAGGCTGGCCGCCATGACGAAGTGGACACCCAGGCACGAGGCGCCCGAGCCGCTGGAGGGGCCCGTCGTGGCCACCATCACCGGTGGCACCATCCTGTGGTTCGTCCTCTTCCTCGCCCAGCTGCCGTTCTACGGCTGGTTCCAGGACCACGGGCACCTGTGGTGGCTGTGGACGTGCCTGGCCGGCGGCGGCCTCGGCCTGATCGGCGTCTGGTACGTGCGCAAGCGCGACGCCGCGATCAAGCGCCACGCGGCCGGGTCGGACGAAGCCCGCTAGACCCCTGCCGGCCCCACGGCCGGTGGCCGGTCCCCGGCTTCCCGGAAGGCCGGGCCGGCGGGGGCGCCTTACCGTCGGAGGATGAGGCACAGCGGCCTGACCTCCCGCGAAGTCGCCGAGCGCGTGGCCCGGGGCGAGATCAACGACGTGCCCGTACGGTCCTCGCGCTCCACCGCGGACATCGTCCGGGCCAACGTCCTCACCCGGTTCAACGCCATCATCGGCGTGCTCTTCCTGATCATCCTCGTCGTCGGCCCCCTCCAGGACGGCCTGTTCGGCTTCGTGATCATCGCCAACACCGCGATCGGCATCGTCCAGGAACTCCGCGCCAAGAAGACCCTCGACTCCCTCGCCCTCATCGGCGAGGCCAGACCGACCGTCCGGCGCGACGGCACGGCCGTCTCCCTGCCCACCGGCCAGATCGTCCTCGGCGACCTCGTCGAGCTCGGCCCCGGCGACAAGTGCGTCGTCGACGGCGAGGTCGTCGAGGCCGACGGCCTGGAGATCGACGAATCGCTCCTCACCGGCGAGGCCGACCCCGTCCTCAAACAGCCCGGCGACAAGATCATGTCCGGCTCCTTCGTCGTCGCCGGCGGCGGCGCCTTCACCGCCACCAAGGTCGGCCGCGCCGCCTACGCCGCCCAGCTCGCCGAGGAGGCGTCCCGCTTCACCCTCGTCCACTCCGAGCTGCGCACCGGCATCAGCCTGATCCTCAAGTACGTGACGTGGATGATGCTGCCCACCGCCCTCGGGCTCGTCATCAGCCAGCTCGTCGTGCAGGAACACGACTGGAAGGAAGCGGTCCGGCGGATGGTCGCCGGCATCGTGCCGATGGTCCCCGAGGGCCTGGTGCTGCTGACCTCCGTCGCCTTCGCCATCGGCGTCGTCCGGCTGGGCCGCAAGCAGTGCCTGGTGCAGGAGCTGCCCGCCATCGAGGGGCTGGCCCGGGTCGACGTCGTCTGCCTCGACAAGACCGGCACGCTCACCGAGGGCGGCATGGACGTCAGCGAACTGCGCGTCCTGCCCGACGCCCGGGCCGACGAGGGCTACGTGCGCCAGGTGCTCGGCGCCCTCGGCGACGCCGACCCCCGCCCCAACGCCAGCCTGCAGGCCATCATCGACGCCTACCCCGACGGCAGCGGCTGGCGCTGCACCGATTCCCTGCCGTTCTCCTCGGCGCGCAAGTACAGCGGCGCCACGCTCGACGGCCCCGGCCACGACAGCGGCAACTGGCTGCTCGGCGCACCCGACGTCCTCCTGCCGCCCGGCGACGCGGCGCTCACCGACGTCGAGGCCCTCAACGCCCGGGGACTGCGGGTGCTGCTGCTGGCGCGGGCGGGGCGCGGGCTGGACGACCCGCGCGTCACCGAGGGCCTGCAGCCCACCGCGCTCGTCGTGCTGGAGCAGCGGCTGCGGTCGGACGCCGCGGACACCCTGCGCTACTTCGCCGAACAGAACGTCTCCGCCAAGGTCATCTCCGGCGACAATGCCGTCTCCGTCGGCGCAGTCGCCGCGAAACTGGCCCTGCCCGGCTCCGAGGCGCCCGTCGACGCCCGGCGGCTGCCCGGGGAACGCGACGCCATGGGCCGCGCCCTGGACGAGGGCGCTGTCTTCGGGCGCGTCACCCCCCGGCAGAAGCGCGACATGGTCGGCGCCCTGCAGTCACGCGGGCACACCGTCGCCATGACCGGCGACGGCGTCAACGACGTGCTCGCCCTCAAGGACGCCGACATCGGCGTCTCCATGGGCTCCGGCTCGGAGGCCACCCGGGCCGTCGCCCAGATCGTCCTGCTCAACAACAGCTTCGCCACCCTGCCCTCGGTCGTGGCCGAGGGCAGGCGCGTCATCGGCAACATCACGCGCGTGGCGACGCTGTTCCTCACCAAGACCGTCTACTCGGTGCTGCTGGCGATCCTCGTGGTGTGCACGCGCGTGCCCTACCCCTTCCTGCCGCGCCACCTGACGCTGCTGTCGACGCTGACGATCGGCGTACCGGCCTTCTTCCTCGCGCTCGCGCCCAACAAGGAGCGGGCGCAGCCGCATTTCGTGCGACGGGTGATGCGGTACGCCGTTCCGGCGGGGCTCATCGCGGGCGCGGCCACGTTCGCGGTGTACCTGCTGGCGCGCCACCACTACTCCGGCGCGGGCGCGCTGGACGCGGAGACGAGCGCGGCGACGCTGACGCTCTTCCTGATCTCGATGTGGGTGCTCGCGATCATCGCGCGGCCGTACACGTGGTGGCGCGTGACGCTGGTGGCGGCCATGGGCGCCGCCTTCCTGGCGGTGCTCGCCACGCCGTGGCTCCAGCGGTTCTTCGCGCTGAAGCTGGTCGGCACGACCATGCCGTGGGCCGCCGTCGCCGTGGCGGCCGTGGCGGCGGGGGCGCTGGAAGTGACCTGGCGGTGGGTGGGGCGGAGGTTCCCGGCGTAGTCACGCCCCTCAGGAACCGGCTTTCTCGTCCTCCAGCAGGCCGCGGATCTGCTCGCGCAGCTCGGGGGTGTCCTCGTGCTGATGCACGGAGACGGCGTGCTCGGCGGCCGCGCGGAGCACTTCCTCCTCCTCACCGGAGATGGTGAGGGTGCAGTGCGATTCGCTGGGGTACTTGCGGCAGTCGGCGACTTTCCGGGTCATGGGGAGCCTCCCGGTAGTACGTGCGTACGGACACTTCGCCGTACTGCCAGGGTAGGCCCGTGACCGGGCGGGGGATTCCCCCGCCCGTTCCCCGGGCTAGTCGAACCACCTCGCGCGCGCCAGCTCCTCCGTGCGCGTCGGGTCCTCCAGGAGCGCCGCCGCCTCGAAGCGGCGGGACCAGGCGCCCGCCGCCCAGGCCAGGCCCGCCGCCACGCCCTCCAGGGTGGCGGCGTGCAGGACGCCGTCCTCGCCGTAGCGCCAGTCGAGCTCGACGCCGCCGACGACCAGCTCCTCGTGCTCGACGTACGTCGCCGGCGCGCCCGGGAGCAGGACGCGGACGCCCTCCGGCACCTCGCGCTCCCGGCCCTCGCCGGCCGGGACGATCACGGGGAACACCTCGCTCACCCGCCGCACCTGCAGCAGCTCGGCGAGGGCGGCCGCCCGGTCCGGGCGCACGGGCAGCAGCGGGTGGCCCGCCGCCAGGGGCATCAGGTCGGGGGCATCCGCGACCAGCACGTCGGTCGCGTCCCCGACCTGCACCTCGTCGTCGACCACGGCCCGCAGGTCGTCCGGCAGCGTCACGTCCTCCGGGTCCAGCTCCGCCAGCGCGCTGTACAGCCCGTGCAGCTGGGCGGGGGTCACGGGCAGGTCCGGGTCCGCGAGGCGGCCCAGGAGCTCGGCCGCGCCGCCCGGCTCTTCCAGCAGGGCGGCCACGGAGGTTCGCACGCCCAGCGCGCGCAGCACCTGCTCGTCGGCGAGACCGGCCGCGTCGGCGGCCTCGTAGAGGCCCGCCAGCAGCGGATCGCCGCCCCTGACCCGCAGGCCGGCCGGGCGGCGGCCATCCAGGACGGGGTGGCCGCGCAGCCACCACGCGGTGTACGGGCGTACCGACTCCGTCGTGCCGTCCGGCAGGAGCACCCGCACGGGCGCGGTCAGCGCGTCGCGCAGCGGCGGCCGGGACAGCAGGGCGAACGCCTCCGGCCACGCGTCGTCGTCGACCAGGTCGAGGTCCCGCACGGCGACGATCTCCGTCGCCACCGGCGGCACGGGCGTGTCGGGGAGGCGGTCCAGGACGTCCTCGCACCACACGTCGACCGCGTCGAGCAGGCCCACGTCGTCGGGCTCGGCGAAGTCGCCGTCGCGCGGTTCGAGCTCGTCCGGGTCCAGGACGACGTCCGTGGCCCGCACCAGCGCGAAGTCCGCGAGCACGCCGACCGCCGTCAGCGGCTGCTCGCCCCAGCGCCCGGCCAGCTCCGCGTCGCACGCGGCGAGCTCCCCGGGCCGGATCACGCGCTCGAACGCACTGCCGGGGAAGACCAGTTCGCCGGCGGGGGCGAGCTCGCCGTCCTCGTCCGGGAGGGCCAGCGCGGCCAGCCAGGGCTCGTCGCCCGGGGCGAGGTCCGCGTCCCGCACGAGGGTGAGGACGACCTCGGCCAGCGTGTCGCTGTCGAGCCCCTCCTCGTCCCAGACGTCCTCCGCATCCAGCGAAGCGGCCACGGCGGCCCGCACCTGCGGGGTCGTCAGCACGGCCCGCGGCGAGCTGGGTGTGGCGCCCAGCTTCTCCAGCAGGGGGTGGGCGGCGTCGGGGTGAGCGACCTTCAGGCCCAGCCGCGACAGGCGCTCCGAACCGGTCGTGTCGGCCGGCGGCAGCAGCACCTGACGGGGTCCGACGGCCGTCCGGCCGTCGGCCAGCGGCACGGGCAGGCCCGTCAGCCGGTCCGGGTCGACGCCGGCCAGGCTGTCGTAGAGCCGCCACCACCAGTCCGCGGGCCGCTCGGCGCCCGCCAGGCGGTCGATGACCTCGCCGAGCGGCACGCGCGCCACGCCGAGCGCCCGCAACTCCTGGCGGCGCTCCAGCCCCGCGGGCAGCAGGCTCGGGAACAACTCGGCCAGCACCGCCACGGTCTCCGCGCCCGCACCCTCCACGACCTCGGCCTCCACCGGCCGCAGGGCCCGCGGGGCGTCGGCGGCGGTGTGCGCGAAGGGGTCGTCCCAGGCGTGCTCGGACGGCTCCGCCCGCTGGGTGGAGGCGTCCGGCCCCTCGGTCCACGGGATGCCCTCCACGCCGGCACCGGCCGGCGGTGCGGGCTCCTCCTCGGCGCCCCCGCCCGCGGCACCCGGCAGGAACGCCACGCGCGGCAGCCGCTCCAGCACCCGGCGGCGCAGCTCCGCGTCCACCACGCCCGTCGCCAGCGGCGGCGGGACCAGGTCCAGGGTGCCGGTGCCCACCGGCTGCCAGTCCCGCAGCAGGGCGGCGTACGACTCCGCCGCACGCTCGGTGAGGAAGTCGGTCAGCGGGCCGGGGGCCGTGTGACGGCGGGTCGGCTCCAGCGGGAAGCTCGCGATGAGCAGCGCCGGCAGCCCCAGCGGCTCGTCCGTCGGGGTCGGCGCGTGCACGACCGGCGCGGTGGCGGGCCGTGCGGGCGCGCCGTCGGCGCCGACGGGGACGGCCCACGTCAGCGACCAGTGCGGGCGCAGGCGCTCCTCGACCGGCCGGTCGGCGAGCAGGGCGGGCTCCAGCGGCCCGCCGTCCCGCTGCACGCGCCAGCGCGTGGGCTGCGCAGCGGCGGAGTCCTCGACGACGACGTAAGGGCCGTCCTGGCGACGCGTCAGGGTGCGCTCCCCGCCGCCGGGCGTCTCGACGACGACCTCGGTCAGGCCGGGCAGGGTCAGCAGCAGCGCGTCGTCGACGCCCGCGAGGAGACGGCGGGTCAGGTCCTCGGCGGCGCCGTCGCGCAGGGGCAGCACGACCACCGTGTCGTAGCCGGCGGGCGCCTCGCCCTCGGCGGGCAGCGGGAGCCTCAGCAGCGGCACGTGGCCCTCGCGGCGGCGGATCTCCTCGGCCAGGCCGCCGTCGCCCGTGGCGTCCGCGAGGGCCCGGGCCTCGGTGAGCGACCAGCGGACGCCGCCCGTACGGCCCAGGACGGCGGGCTCGTCGCTGACCGCGAGGACGGCGGCGAAACCGACGCCGAACCGGCCGACGGCCCGGCCCGTGTCCTCGCGCTTGGCGGAGGCACGCAGCGTGGAGAGGGACTCGACGCCGGCGGCGTCGAGGGGCGCGCCGGTGTTGGCGGCGGCGAGGGTGGCGGGCGCGCCGCCGTCGGCTGCGCGCAGCGTCAGCCGGAGACGGCCGGGGACGCCGGCGCGGGCCGCGGCGTCGGCGGCGTTCTGGGCGAGCTCGACGACGAGGCGGTCGCGGTAGCCGCCGAGGGCGAGGTCCTCCTCGGCGTTGGCGTCCTCCCGGAACCGCGCGGGGGCGGCCGCCCAGGCGTCCAGCACGGCGCGGCGCAGGTGGGCGGTGCCGAAGGGGTCCAACTCCGTGCCGGTCACGTCTGGTGATCTCCCTGTACGCAGTGGGGGTGGGCCGTTCCGCGGTTCCGCTCCGCTTAGGTGGTGCGGTTCTCCCTGGCTCCGGCGGGTGGGCCGGGGCCATTCCGCTCCGCTTAGGTGGTGCGGTTCTCCCTGGCTCCGGCGGGTGGGCCGGGGCCGGGGCGGGACGGACCCTTCTGGGGCTGCATTATTTACGGCCCGTTGCCCGGCACCGCCATGGGCGCCCCCTCCTGGGGCCGCAAATAACGCGTAACGCCCCTGCCAGGGCCCATCCCACCCCGGCCCCTCCGCCCGGACGGAGTCTGCAGACCGTACCGATGACGGCGTGAGGGGCGGCCCGGGCGGGACCTGCGGGCAGCACCCATGGCGGTCACCGGAGAGAGTGACGCACGCACGACGGCGTGAGGGTCGCGTGACGGAGGCAGGGGCCGGACGACGGCGGGAGGGTCGCGTGACGGAGGCAGGGGCCGGACGACGGCGGGAGGGTCGCGTGACGGAGGCAGGGGCCGGACGACGGCGGGAGGGGGCCGGGGGCGGAGGAGGGTGTTCCGGAATGCTGCCGGATATTTGTGGGCCCGCCCGGTGCGGGGTGCGTCAAGGAGAGAGGGCGGCGGGCCCGTAAATATCCGATTCCGGAATACCCTCCGGAGCCCCCGGCCCCCGGACCCACCACCAAGCCGCACCGCAAAGCGCACCGCAAAGCGCAGCGCTACGCGTGCCCGAGGTCCTCCTCGGACTCGGACTCGGACTCCGCCGTCTCGTCCCGCAGCGGCATCGTGTCCACCAGCGTCTCGTCCACCACCGGCGGCGCCGGCCGCGGTGCCTTCGGCATGACCGCCGCCTCCGAGTGCCCCCCACAGCCGTACGACAGCGACACCACGTGCCCGTCCGCCGGACCGAACTCATTCGCGCACACGCCGAACGCCTGACCGAGCGACCCCCCGATCGGCATCAGGAAGCCGCAGCTCACGCAGGACGCCGGCGCCGCCTGGGCCATCGGGGTCTTGGAGCCGTGGGACTCGTCCCACCGGTCCGCGGCCGTGTGCAGCCCGTACCGCGACAGCACCCGGGCGCGCCGCATGCCGAGTTCCTCGGCGAGGGCGGCGATCGAGCCGCGCACGGGCGCCGAGGGCTGGGCGGACGGCGGCCCGGCCGTGACGTCCGCGTCCTCCGCCTCGGCCAGCTGGGCCATCTCCTCCGAGACGACGGAATTCGGCGGCGGGACGTCCTCGCCGGTCCAGCCCGGCTCCAGGCGCAGGTCGTCGGACTCGGTGGGCAGCAGGTCGCCGGGGCCCATGTCGCCGGGGCGCAGCCGCTCGCTCCAGGGCACCCATTCGGGGGCCATGAGGGCGTCGGGCCCGGGCAGCAGGACGGTCTCGTCGAGGGTGACGTTCTTGGCGCGGGAGGCGCGCGCGACGGTGACGGCCCAGCGCCAGCCGCGGTAGCCGGGGTCCTCGCAGGCGAAGTAATGCGTGACGACGCGGTCCCCGTCGGCGACGACCTCGACGTGGTCGCCGACCTTCCCGGGCAGCGCGGCCTCCTCGGCCGCCGCACGGGCGAGTTCGACCGCCTCGGCGCACAGGCGGTCCGGGGTACGGCTTCGCATCGCAGCACTCACAAGAATCGATTCTCTCTTCCACGCCGTCTCACGAGTGCGCCAGCCGAACGGTCGGGGCTGCGGACGGAGCGGACCGGCGGACCGCGTCGACGTCCGCGCCCGAACGGCCTCGGGCGCACCTGTCATCACCCATTCTGCGGGATGGGGACTCGGGGTGCGGCCAATGGCGGGCGGCCGGTGGCGCGCTACGCACGCTACCCCGCGCGACCGCCCGGGGGATACCCGGGCCGCGGCGAGCCCCCGGCGACCTGGTGCGCGCGCCCCGCTCGTGCGCCGAAAGTGCCATGCGCGGTGCCAGTTGGGGCAGTATGGCGTGGTGGGAGCCATCCGGTCAGCCGAAGGCGGTCCGCTCCGCCGTACGGGCCGGAGCGTCGGCCGAGTCATTCGCGCGCCTTTCACGGGCGCCGCGCGGGGTGTGCGGAAAGCGACGAACGCGCACGGTGCCGGCGAGTCCGGGCTGGGCCGGCTGATCGAGCTGCACGCGGTGAATTCCGCCGGCGACATGATGATCACGATCGCGCTGGCGTCGACGGTGTTCTTCTCGGTCCCCACGGACCAGGCGCGCGGCCGGGTGGCCCTGTACCTGGCGGTGACGATGGCGCCGTTCACCCTGCTGGCCCCGGTGATCGGCCCGCTGCTGGACCGGGTGCCGCACGGGCGGCGGGCGGCGATGGCGTGCGCGATGCTGGCGCGGGCGCTGCTGGCCCTGACGATGTCGGGCGCGGTGGCGACGGGCGGGCTGGAGCTGTATCCGGCGGCGCTCGGGGTGCTGGTGGCGTCGAAGGCGTACGGGGTGGTGCGCTCGGCGGTGGTGCCGCGGCTGGTGCCGCCGCGGATCGCGCTGGTGAAGGCGAACTCACGGGTGACGCTGGGCGGACTGCTGGCCACGGGCGTGGCGGCCCCGCTGGGCGCGGGGCTGCACCAGCTGGGCCCGGCGTGGCCGCTGTACGGGGCGTGCGCGGTCTTCGCGTTCGGTACGTACCTGTCGCTGTCGCTGCCGCACAAGGTGGACTCGGCGAAGGGCGAGGCGCGGGCGCGGCTGACGGCGCCGGAGTCCCGGCACCACCTGACGAAGCAGCGCAAGCGGCCCCGGACGCCGGGGCTGCGGACGGTGGGTGCCTCGGTGCTGCACGGCCTGCAGGCGAACGGCGCGCTGCGCATGCTGTCGGGGTTCCTGACGTTCTTCCTGGCGTTCCTGCTGCGGGTGCATCCGCTGGGCGGGCTGAGCCCGGCGTTCTCGCTGGGCGTGGTGGCGGTGGCGGCGGGCACCGGCAATGCGCTGGGCACGGCCATAGGGGCGCTGCTGCGTTCGCGCGGGCCGGAGAAGATGATCGCGCTGGTGCTGACGGTGACGCTGGGGACGACGATAGTGACGGCCGTCCTCTACAGCGCGTTCTTCGTGGTGGTCATGGCGGCGGTGGCGGGCATCTCGCAGGCGCTGGGCAAGCAGTCGCTGGATTCGCTGATCCAGCGGGACGTGCCGGAGGAGGTGCGGACGTCCGCTTTCGCCCGTTCGGAGACGCTGCTGCAGATGTGCTGGGTGGTCGGCGGCGCGATCGGCATCCTGCTTCCGCTCAACGGGGTGGTGGGGATGGCGGTCGCCGCGGGATTCCTCGCGCTGGGCGCGGTCACTGCCGTACGGGGCCTGCTGACGGCCGCCCGGCGCGGCTCGCCGCACCCGCGCGTGGCCTGAGCGGGGACGCCCGATAGCCTGCCCGCATGACCGCTGCGATTTTCCGGGGCAAGCGCCGCCGCGCCGCTGCCGCCGTGGGTGCCGTGACCTTCGGGCTCGTCGCCCTCTCCGCCTGCGACAAGCCGACGCCGCTGGCGACGGTGACCGTCGGCTCGACCACCGTGACCGCCGAGGCGTGCGCCTACAACGACGGCGAGGCCGTCGACACCGAGAAGGTGGCGCCCTGCCTGAAGGACGCGGGCAAGACCGTCAAGGCGTCGATGGAGGACAAGGTCCGCTTCGGCGTCGACCCGAAGATCGCCGATGAGGGCTGGAGCCTGTTCATCAACGGCCAGCCCGCCGAGCAGGAGCCGAACAAGAAGACGTACCGCACCATCCCGGCCAGCGCCTTCTTCTCGGCCGGCCAGGGCGCGGCGGTGAAGAAGACTCAGATCAGCATCGTCGAGACGACCACGGGCAAGGCCCTGGGCGTCTGGAACTTCACCCTCGAACGCGACTCCTGACGCACCGTGGCCACCTTGCCGACGCGGGTCCTCGTCGTCGCCGCCGTCACGGCGGAACGTGACGTCGTGACGGCCGCATGGCCGGCCACGGCGGAGGTCGCCCTGCCCGGCGCCACGCTGCGCCGGG
>NZ_JAIXMK010000209.1:0-6218 GCF_020328095.1 Streptomyces sichuanensis | reverse complement strand
GCTTGCGGCGGCGGGTGCCCGAGCGGGCCGCGCCGCCGGAGCCCGGCGGGGGCGGTACGTGGCCACCGGGAGCGGGCATGGGCCCGCCGCCCGCGCGGGACGGCAGGCGGACGGCGGCCTCGGCGGGCGGGCCCTCCGGTTCGTACCAGCGGTGGACGAGGGCGTGCAGTGCGGCGTCCAGATCGAGGTGGGTGCCCTGCAGCCAGTCGGCGAACTCCTCGTGGGCGAAGCGGTAGCCGGAGCCGGCGGGGACGAGCAGACCCTCGGTCAGGACGGCGGAGGCCCAGCCGGTGCGCCAGGGGAACAGCTCCTCGAACGCCTCCCGCTCCAGCTCGCCCTGGCCGGGGCCGAGGCAGCGCCGGGCGGCCTCGTGCACCTGCCCCGCCACGCGCGCCGCGAGCCGCCGCACGGCCGCGCCGCGCAGCGGCGGCCTGCGGGAGGCGGCCAGGCGCACGGCGATGCGCAGGCAGATCAGGTCGAGGTAGGCGGCGAAGACGTCCCACCGGTCGGGGGCCGCCTCGCCCGTGCCGCCCGCGCCCACGGTGCCGTCGGGGAGCGCGGCCCGCACCTCGGCGAGAAGGCGGAGGGCCAGCGGGTGGCCGGCGTCGGCGGGGTCGATGGCGTCCGGGGGGATGCCGTAGGAGGCGCGGACCTCCGCGGCCTGGCCGGGGGTCAGGGCGGGGAGCCGGGTGCAGGGCGGCAGGGCGCGCGGCCCCGGCGCCGACGGCGGCCCGCCGGGACCGCCGGGCACGTGGAGGACCTCCGGGGGGAAGAGCGCGCCGGCACTCTCCCAGTGCTCGGGGCGGCAGGCGACGATCAGGCGGGAGGACGTGCTCCGCAGCCAGCGGGTGGTCGCGGCGGTCCACTCGGGCAGGGCGTGGGCCAGGACGGGCGGCATCTCCTCGGGGCCGTCCAGCAGGACGAGCAGCGGCCGGCCCATGCGGCGGGCCAGCTCGGCGACGCCCTCGGGGGTGGCCGCCGAGGTGGCGCCGACGGTGCCCCCGGGGCCGGCCGAGGCGGTGACGATGCGCCCGGCGGCTGCCAGGGCCCGGGCGATCGCGTCCCGTACGCTCTCGTCGCCCACCTGCAGGTCCGCGCCGCGCAGCCAGAGCGTGGGGGCGGGCTCGGCGCCGCGCGCCCGGCGCCCGGCCAGGGCACCCAGCTCGGTGGTGCGGCCGGTGCCCGGGTCGCCGACGAGCCCGAGCACGTACCGCCCGCCGCCGGGCCCGTCCGGCTCCACGTCCAGGAAACGGGCGAACTCGCACTCGGTCTCGGGCCGCTCGACGGGGTCGCGCCACACGCGCGGGGTGACGACCGAGCCCAGGGCCGTCGCCGTCAGCTGCAGGGCACCCGCGAGGTTGAGGTCGGGGCCGAAGGCGGGGACCGTGGCGGAGTTGCGGTCGAGGAGCTCGGCCAGCGGTCCGTCCGGCGCGGTCGCGGCGACGGCGCGCAGCGGGATCGCGAAGCCCGCGGCCCGGCGGTCGGCCTGGAGCGCGGTACCGAGGACGGCGACCACCGCCCCCGTGCGGGCGTCGAAGACCGGGCCGCCCGTGGCCTCCTCCCCCAGCCGCAGCCCCGCGCGCTCGGACAGGGAGAGCTCCAGGGCGGCGCCGAGGAGGTGGAAGCGGTCGGTGGCGGTGTAGGTGACCGGGACGTCGCCGACGATCCGGGCGTTGTGCCAGCGGCCGGCGCGCAGCCGGACCTCCTGGCCGCCCTCGAAGCGCACGGCGGCGGCCACCGGCAGCGGGGGGACGCACAGGCCCTCGGTGCGCACGAGTGCCAGGTCGCACTCGGGCAGGGGCGTCACGTTCTCCGCGCCGACGATGCAGGTCAGCTCGCCGGGGGCGTGCAGCACGAGGCGTGCGAGGCCGTCGACGGCCTCATGGCTGGTGATCAGGGTGCCGCGGTCGTCGGCGAGGAATCCCGTGCCCCGCGCGCGCCCGGCGAGGTCGCGGATACGCACCAGCGACTCTTCCGCGTCGGCCCGCCGCCCGTTCATCCGTCGAACCTCCCGCCGTGCTCGTCCACACGACGGTAGGCAGCGGATGATCGGCGAAGCCAGGTCCCACCCTGAACGCGCCCCCTTCCACCCCCCTGGTTCACTCCGAGCGCCTGCCCGTTGGGGTGAATCATCCGTCCCGGATGGATAGAGACAGGTGGGAGGGGGATCGTGGGGCGGGGAACGCGTTCGGGCGCGGTCCCCGCCCCACGGTGTGCCGGGCCGGCCGAAGAACGGCCGGCCGGGCGAAGACGGCCGGCTAGGCGAAGACCGCCAGGCTCTTGGCCCTGCCGCCCTGGTTCTCGATCAGCACGAGGAAGCGGCCGTCGGGGCCGAAGACGGCGATCGGGCCCGTGGTGTCGAACGGCGGCACCTTGATGCGCACGCCGTTGGCGAGCAGGCGGGCCTGCTCCTCGTTCACGTCCCAGCGCTGGAAGGCGACCTCGGCCGCCTGGGCGACGGGCATCACGGTCAGCTCCTCCTGGAGCTGACCGAGCGTGCGCGCGTCGCCGATCCCGTACGGGCCGACGCGGGTGCGCCGCAGCGCCGTGAGGTGGCCGCCGACTCCCGTGTCCGCGCCCAGGTCGCGGGCGAGGGCACGCACGTAGGTGCCGGACGAGCAGACGACGGAGACCAGCAGGTCCTGCACCGGCGTGCCGTCCGCCGTCTCGGCGGGCAGCACGGCGTGCACGGTGAAGGAGGAGACCGTCACCGGCCGGGCGGGGATCTCGAAGTCCTCGCCCTCGCGCGCCCGCTTGTAGGAGCGCACGCCGTTTATCTTGATCGCGCTGACCTTGGAGGGCACCTGCATGATGGCGCCCGTCAGCTTGGCCACCCCCGCGTCGATCGCCTCGCGGGTCACCCCGGAGGCGTCCGTGGACGAGGTGACCTCGCCCTCCGCGTCGTCGGTCACTGTGTTCTGGCCGAGCCGGATCGTGGCCACGTACTCCTTCTCGGTCAGCGCGAGGTGACCGAGGAGCTTGGTGGCCCGCTCGACGCCGAGGACGAGCACGCCGGTCGCCATCGGGTCGAGCGTCCCCGCGTGGCCGACGCGCCGGGTGCGGGCGATGCCCCGCATCTTGGCGACGACGTCGTGCGAGGTGAAACCGGCCGGCTTGTCGACGATGACCAGCCCGTCCGGGGTGGTCGGTGCCTTGTGCTTCATCAGGCGCCGGCGCCCTTGTCGTCCGCCGCCTCGTCGTCCTCGCCCGGCTTGCGGTACGGGTCGGCCTCACCGGCGTACGTCGCGCCGGAGGACGCCTGGCGCACCTGGGCGTCCGAGGCCCGCGCCCGATCGAGGAGGTCCTCGATGGTCCGGGCGTTCTCGGGCAGGGCGTCCGCCACGAACGTCAGCGTCGGCGTGAACTTGGTGCCCGCGGCGCGGCCGACCTCGGAGCGCAGGATGCCCTTGGCGCTCTCCAGCCCGGCGGCCGCACTGGCCCGGTCCTCGTCGTCGCCGTAGACCGTGTAGAAGACCGTGGCCTCCCGCAGGTCGCCGGTGACCCGGGTGTCCGTGATGGTCACGTGAGAGCCGAGCCGCGGGTCCTTGATTCCGCGCTGCAGCTTCTGTGCGATGACCTCGCGGATGAGGTCCGCCAGCCTCTTCGCACGCGCGTTGTCGGCCACTGGTCCGTCTCCTTCTCGTCTTCCATCATTGTGCTCTCGGCGCTGGCGCGCCCAGTCGACGGCGTTAGTCGTCGTCTCCGTGGAACCGCCGCCGAACCGACAGCAGCTCCACTTCAGGACGTGCGGCGACCAGGCGCTCGCAGCGGTCCAACAGGTCTGTGAGGTGCCCCGCGTCCCCGGAGACCGCCGCCACGCCGATCGTGGCCCGGCGGTAGAGGTCCTGGTCGCCGACCTCCGCCACGCTCACCGCGTACTTGCGGTGCAGCTCGGCGACGATCGGGCGGACGACGGAGCGCTTCTCCTTCAGCGACCGTACGTCGCCGAGGAGGAGGTCGAAGGACAGAGTCCCTGCATACATGTGGTGCGGGTGAAGCCCACCCGGGAGGCGTGAGGGGTACGTGGTGTGCCGCTCTTCGAACCGTACACGCAACGGCCGGGGCCGATCGACGGAATATCTTCCCGCCGACCGGCCCCAGCAGAGCTGTACGGATCAGCCGCGCGGCTTCTCGCGCATCTCGTACGTCGCGATGACGTCGTCGATCTTGATGTCGTTGAAGTTTCCGAGGTTGATACCGCCCTCGAAGCCTTCGCGGATCTCGGTGACGTCGTCCTTGAAGCGACGCAGACCGACGATGGTGAGGTCCTCGGCCACGACCTTGCCGTCGCGGATGAGGCGCGCCTTGGTGTTGCGCTTGACCTCGCCGGAGCGGATGAGGACACCCGCGATGTTGCCCAGCTTGGACGAGCGGAAGACCTCGCGGATCTCCGCCGTACCGAGCTCGACCTCTTCGTACTCCGGCTTCAGCATGCCCTTGAGGGCCGCCTCGATCTCCTCGATCGCCTGGTAGATGACCGAGTAGTACCGGACGTCGACGCCCTCGCGCTCGGCCATCTGCGTGGCACGGCCCTCGGCGCGGACGTTGAAGCCGATGACGATCGCGTCGGAACCGGACGCCAGGTTGATGTCGGACTCGGTGACCGCACCCACGCCGCGGTGCAGCACGCGGATGTCGACCTCCTCGCCCACGTCGAGCTGGAGCAGCGAGGACTCGAGGGCCTCGACGGAACCGGAAGCGTCACCCTTGATGATGAGGTTGAGCTGCTGGATCTCGCCGGCCTTGAGCACCTTGTCGAGGTCCTCGAGGGACACCCGGCGGGTGCGCTTGGCGAAGGCGGCGTTGCGCTCGCGCGCAGCGCGCTTCTCGGCAATCTGGCGGGCCGTGCGGTCCTCGTCGACGACGAGGAAGTTGTCGCCGGCGCCCGGGACGTTGGTCAGACCGAGGACGAGGACCGGGGTCGACGGACCCGCCTCTTCCACGTTCTGGCCCTTGTCGTCGAGCATCGCGCGGACACGACCGTAGGCGTCACCGGCGACCATCGTGTCGCCGACGCGGAGGGTACCGCGCTGGACGAGGACGGTGGCCACGGCACCGCGACCGCGGTCGAGGTGGGCCTCGATCGCAATACCCTGCGCGTCCTGCTCCGCGTTGGCGCGCAGGTCGAGGGCGGCGTCGGCGGTGAGGACGACGGCTTCGAGCAGCTTGTCGATGTTCAGACCCTGCTTGGCGGAGATGTCGACGAACATCGTGTCGCCGCCGTACTCCTCGGCCACCAGACCGAACTCGGTGAGCTGACCGCGCACCTTGGTCGGGTCGGCGCCCTCGACGTCGATCTTGTTGACCGCGACCACGATCGGCACGTCGGCCGCCTTGGCGTGGTTCAGGGCCTCGATCGTCTGCGGCATGACACCGTCGTTGGCCGCCACCACGAGGATCGCGATGTCGGTCGACTTCGCACCACGGGCACGCATGGCGGTGAACGCCTCGTGACCCGGGGTGTCGATGAAGGTGATCTTGCGCTCTTCGTCGTTGACGTCGGTGGAGACCTGGTAGGCACCGATGTGCTGGGTGATGCCACCGGCCTCGCCCGCGACCACGTTGGTCTTGCGGATGGCGTCGAGCAGTCGCGTCTTACCGTGGTCGACGTGACCCATGACGGTCACGACCGGCGGACGCGCGACGAGCATCTCCTCGCCGCCCTCGTTCTCACCGAACTCGATGTCGAACGACTCGAGCAGCTCGCGGTCCTCCTCCTCGGGGCTCACGATCTGAACGGTGTAGTTCATCTCGTCGCCGAGGAGCTGCAGCGTCTCGTCCGAGACGGACTGCGTGGCCGTGACCATCTCGCCGAGGTTCATCATCACGGCGACGAGCGACGCCGGGTTGGCGCCGATCTTCTCCGCGAAGTCGGTGAGGGAGGCACCGCGCGACAGGCGAATGGTCTCGCCGCCGCCGCGGGGCAGCATCACGCCGCCGACGGACGGGGCCTGCATGGCCTCGTACTCCTGGCGACGCTGGCGCTTGGACTTGCGGCCACGACGGGCCGGACCGCCGGGACGGCCGAAGGCACCCTGCGTGCCGCCACGGGCACCCGGGCCGCCGGGACGACCGCCGAAGCCCGGACGACCGCCGCCGAAGCCGCCGCCGCCACCGGGGCCACCGCCACCGGGACGACCGGCGAAGCCGCCGCCGCCACCGGGACGACCGCCGCCACCGGGACCGGCCGGACGACCGGCGAAGCCGGGACGACCGGC
>NZ_JAIXMK010000208.1:0-529 GCF_020328095.1 Streptomyces sichuanensis | reverse complement strand
GCCGCCGCCGCCACCGGGACGACCGCCGCCACCGGGACCGGCCGGACGACCGGCGAAGCCGGGACGACCGGCACCGCCGCCGGGACGGCCTGCGCCGCCGCCGGGACCGCGACCGCCGCCACCGGGGCCCGGACGCGGGCCGGCAGCCGGACGCTGCGGCATCATGCCCGGGTTCGGGCGGTTACCGGCGGGGGCACCGCCGGGACGCGGGGCGCCACCGGGGGCACCCTGCGGACGGGGCATGCCGCCCGGGGTGGGACGGGCGCCGCCCTGACCCTGCGGACGCGGGGCGCCACCGGGGCCGCCCTGCGGACGCGGGCCGGGGCCCGGACGCTCGCCGCCGGGGCGCGGGGCGCCACCGGGACGGGGGGCCTGCGGACGGGCCATGCCCGTGGAGCCACCCGAGGTGAAGGGGTTGTTGCCCGGACGGGGACCGGCCGGACGGGCGCCACCGGGACGCGGGGCGCGCTCGCCCTGACCACCCGGGCGCGGGGCGCGCTCGGGACGGCCGCCGTCACGCTGGCCGGCC
>NZ_JAIXMK010000207.1:0-6795 GCF_020328095.1 Streptomyces sichuanensis | reverse complement strand
GGGCGTAGGGGTGGACGATCTCCTCCTCGGCCGTCTCGTGCACGGCCATCAGGTGCACCAGGAGCCGGAAGGAGTGCTTGCGCTGCTCACCGGTGTGCGCGAGGACCTCGTCGAGAAGGGTCCGGATCTCCTCGTGCTGCTTCTGCAGCAGCATCACGACGTCGTTGCTCTCCGGCCGCTGCCCCGTCGTCTCCGAGGGCGCCATGTCATGCCTCCTCACATCGTCGGTCAGGTCCGGGCCCGGGTACCCGGAGCCGTCCGGCCGACACCTGCCGGCGGGGCGTTCACGGGCGGGCGGGAGGTGCCCGGCCGGATGGAGCAGCGCCGGCGGGCGCCGGGTGCCGCGGTGTGCCACGGTGGGGCGCGGAGCCCCCCCGCCGGGGCCTTCCCCCGCCCCTCGTCCCTGGAGGCAGCCATGTCCAGCCCGGAGGATCCCGAGGAGCGGCTCCGGCGGACCCTCGACGAGGAGCGGGGCGCCTACACGGCCGGCGCGGACCGGCCCATGGGCGCCTACGCCGGGGCGATGGGCGTCTACGCCGCGGGCGTCGCCGCCCTCTCGGCCGCGGCCCGGCTCGCCCGCCGCCCGCTGCCCGACCCCACCCCCTGGGACGTGCTGCTGTGCGCCGGTGCCACCCACCAGCTCTCCCGCCTGATGACCAAGGACCCCGTGACCAGCCCCCTGCGGGCCCCCTTCGCCCGCTACCGGGGCACCTCCGGCCCCGCCGAGCTCGCCGAGGAGCCCCGCGGCCACGGCGCCCGCAAGGTGGTGGGAGAGCTGCTGACGTGCCCGTTCTGCACCGGGCTGTGGGTCGCCACCGGCCTTGCGGCCGGGATGGTCTTCGCGCCCCGCACCACCCGGCTGGCCACCGCCACCATGACCGCCATCGCCGGCGCCGACCTCCTGCACTTCGTGCGCGTACGCATGCAGCAGGCCGCCGGCGAGTAGCGACCGGCCACCGTGCGTGTCATGGACGGTCGCACCGGCCCGAGCGGCGCGGGTCCGTGCGCCGGGTGACACTGACAGGGACGTCAGGAGGTGCCCCATGGCCCGCTCGTCCCCCGACCGCCTCGACGGCGGAACCGCGCTCGTGACCGGCTCCTCCCGCGGCCTGGGCCTGCTGATCGCCCGCGAGCTGGGCCGCCGGGGGTGCCGGGTGATGCTCTGCGCCCGCGACGCCGACGAGCTCTCCCGGGCCGAACGGCTGCTGCGCGACGAAGGCGTGGCCGACGTGCGCTCACTGGCCTGCGACATCACCGACGCCCAGGCTCCGCAGCAGCTCCTGGCGGCGACGAAGGAGGCGTTCGGCGGCCTGGACGTCCTCGTCAACAACGCGGGCGAGATCCAGGTGGGACCCCTGGCCTCCATGACGGAGGAGGACTTCCGCAGCGCCATGGAGACGATGTACTTCGCCCCCCTGCGCCTCGTGCTGGCCGCCGCGCCGGAGCTCCGGGCCTCCCGGGGCCGGGTCGTCAACGTCAGCTCGCTCGGCGGCCGCGTCGCCGCCCCCCACCTGCTGCCCTACGTGGGCGCCAAGTTCGCCGCCGCCGGCCTGTCCGAGGGGCTGCGCGCCGAGCTGGCCGGTGACGGCATCAGCGTCACGACGGTCCTGCCCGGCCTCATGCGCACCGGCTCCCACACCGCGGCGCGCTTCAGCGGCCAGGTCGACCGGGAGTACGCCTGGTTCGCCGCCGCGGCGGGCCTCCCGGTGCTGTCCATGGACGCCGAGCGGGCGGCGAGCGCCGTCGTCAGGGCCGCCGAGCGGCGCCGCCCGGAAGTGATCCTCAGCCCCGTCGCCAAGGCGGCCGTGCGGTTCGCCGGCGTCGCCCCCGCCACCACCGGCCGGCTGCTGACCCTGACCGCCCGGCTGCTCCCGCGCAGCGGCGACGCCCCCCGCCACAACGTGCCGGGACGGCAGGCCGCCCGCGGCGTCGATTCCGCCCTGCTCCGCCGGATCACCCGGCTCAACGACCGCGCCGCCCACCGGTTCAACCAGCAGACCGGCTGAGCACGGCACCGGGACGCCCCCGGATGCTCCTGCCGCGCGCCATGTGACCCGCAGCACCCCCGACACCCCGGCGCCCGGCGCCCGCAAGGGGCCGCCGCGGCAGGGTGACCGACCGCACAGCGCGCGAACTTCTCAACGCCGGGAAGCGCTTGTGACGATGACGGGGACGTCGGCGCGACCCCACCCAGGAGCGTCGGGCCACGGCGTCCTCCCGGCCCCCCGCCCGCGGTGACCGACCCGGCGGGGGTCTTCGACGCCCGGAAGCCGCAGACCGCCCCCACGGGCGGAGCGTGCGACGGGGCGACGTGCCGGCCTGCCGCCGACCCCGACCCCCGGACCGGACCTTGCGCCCTTCCTCCGCCGCCCCTGCCCTGCCCGCCTCCACCACGCCGTCCGTCCCCGCGCGGCTCGTGCGCGCCCTGCCCGGCCGCCGCAAGGCCGCCGGGGGCGGCGACCGCTCCCCGTGGCGCTGCCTGCGCAGCCGCAGCATGCGCTGGTGGTCCGCGGCCAACCTCGTGTCGAACCTCGGCACCTGGATGCAGCTCACCGTGCAGAACCTGCTCGTCCTGCAGCTGACCGGCTCGGCCGCCACCACGGGTCTGTCCCTGTCCGTCCAGGCCGCCCCCGGCCTGCTCTTCGGGCTGCTCGGCGGAGCCGTCGTCGACCGTCTGCCGCGCAAGCTCACCGCGGCCGTCAGCCAGGCCCTGCTGGCCCTGGTGGCCTTCGCCACCGCCCTGCTCGTGGCCTTCGGCATGCTGAACGTGCCGCTGCTCATGGTCCTCGCCGGCATCACCGGCCTGATCGCCACCGTCGACGGCCCGGCGACGGCCCTGCTCGGCAACGACCTGGTCCCCGAGAAGGACGTTCCCTCCGCGATCGCCCTGGGCTCCGTCGTGCACAGCGTGGGCCGGCTGGCCGGCACCGCCCTCGCGGCGGTCGGCATCGCCACCATCGGCACCGCCGGCGCCTACGCCGTCAACGGCGTCTCGTTCCTGTTCGTGACCGCCGTCATCCCCTTCCTGCGCCTGCAGCCGCACGCACGCGCCGACGCCGCGGCCGCCGCGGCCGCGCCGCGCGGCGACGCCGCCGGGAAGGGCGGCGGCCTGGCGTTCTTCCTCAGCCGCCGCAGCCTCGTCGCCCTCGCCGTGATCGCCGCGGTGAGCGCCGTCCTGGGCCGCAACTACCAGCTCACCCTCGCCACCCTCGTCACCGGCCCGCTGCACGGCGGCGCCGGCGCCTACGGCCTGGTCTCGGCCCTCCTCGCGGCCGGCGGCATCGCGGGCGCCGTCCTCGCCGGTCGGCTGCACAGGCCGACCGTGCGGCTGGTGGCCCTGCTGGCCGCGGCCGGCGGACTGCTGCAGATCGTGGCCGGCTTCAGCCCCGTGCTGCTGATGCTGCTGGTCATGGTCGTCCCGATGGCCATCGTGGAGTCGGTCTCCGACACCGCCACCACCACCGTGCTGCAGACCGACCCGCCCGCCCACATGCGCGGCCGCGTCCTCGGCGTGTGGCGCAGCGTGAGCACCGCCTGGGGCCTGGCCGGGCCGCCGCTGCTGGGCCTGCTGGTCCAGACGGCGGGCGAGCGCGGCGCCCTGATCCTCGGCGGCGCCGTCATCGCCGGCGTGATCGGCGCGGGTGCCCTCGCCCACCGGCGCCGCACCGCCCCCCGCCCGGCCACGGTCCTCGTGCCCGAGCCGGCCTACGGGACCGCGGCCTGAGCGGGAACGGTCACACGATCGCCGCCCAGATGATGAAGAGCACGAACATCAGCACCACGCACACCCCGATCACGACGACCGGGCCCTTCGCCCAGCCGCGCGTCGGGTTGTAGGTCTCCCGCGGGCCCGCGCCCGCGGTGCTGTCCTCGCCGGGCGGCGTCTCGCCCGGCGGCACACCCCCGCCACCCGGCTGCCCGGGGGTGAGCGGTGCGCCCGGATCGGGGCCGGCACTGGTCATGAGGACACCTTCCTTCCCGTCTCGTTCCGTCACTCTCCACAGTGGCACCGCCGGACGACGGGCCACCGCGGTCACGCGGTCAGGACCTCCTGACGGTCCAGGGCATCGAGGACCTCGTCGGGGCGTATGCGGAGCAGCAGCGGGTCGGGCTGCCGGCCGTGCGGATCGCCCGGCGGCCCGGGATGCCACAGCGCCGTGTGGCGCGCGGACGGCGGCGGCCCCCATAGAGCGGGCGCCACGGGGCCGAAGAGGGTCACGCTGCGGGTGCCGTGGGCCACGGCTAGGTGGGCCACGCCCGTGTCCCCGCTGACCACGGCCGTGGCCCCGGCCACCAGGGCGGACAGCTCCCCGACGTCCAGGCCCCCCGGGAACGTGCGCGCCCCGGGCACGGCCACCTGCGCCACGAGCTCCTCCTCACCCGGCCCGCCGGTCACCGCCACCGGCTGCCCCCGCGCCAGCAGCCGCCGTGCCACGGCGGCGTAACGACCGGCCGGCCAGCAGCGCGCGGGCGAGCCCGCACCCGGGTGCAGCACCACGGCGCCCGGAGCGGGGGAGGGGTCCTCGGGCGCGGGCAGCGCCAGGTCCGTGGCGTCGGCCGGAATGCCGTACGCGCGCAGCAGCCGGCACCAGCGCTCCCGCTCGTGCTCCTCCGCCAGCCACCGGGGCCCCGCCACCTCGGGCGTACCGGGGTGGGCGAAGGCCAGCAGCCGGCCGGGCCGCAGGTCCGACAGCAGCCGGTGGCTGGCCGGCCCGTTGCCGTGCAGGTCCACGGCGACCTGCGGCGGCGGCCCCCGCCACGCCAGTCTCCGCGGCACCGCACGCCCCGGGGCGGCCGCCGGCAACAGGGTGTCCACGGCGCCCGACGCCGCCGCCACGGACGCCAGGGCGGCGGGCGCGGCCAGCACCAGCTCATGGCCCGGGAACCCCCGGCGCAGCGCCCGCAGCGCGGGTACGCCGGCGAGCAGGTCGCCCAGGCCGAGCGCCCGCAGCACCAGCACCCGGGGCCGGGCCGGGCCCGCCGCCGTCACCGCCCCTCCGGGCGGGAAGCGCCGGCCGGGGCCCGCGTCCGCCGGGCGACGGCGAGGCTGTCCGCCGCCCGCTCGGCCAGCAGGGTGCTGGAGCGGCCGTCGAGGTAGGGCAGCAGCACGGCCTGGCCGCCCCACGCCGCGAGCCGGGCGGCCTCCGGCAGCTGCTCCACCGCGTAGTCGCCGCCCTTGACCCAGATGTGCGGACGCAGCCGGGACAGCAGCGGCTCGGGCGTGTCCTCCTCGAAGACCGCGACGGCGTCCACGCACTGCAGGGCCTGCAACACCCTGATCCGGTCCGCCAGGGTGGTCAGCGGCCGGCCGGCGCCCTTGCGCCGGCGCACCGAGGCGTCGGAGTTCAGGCACACGATCAGGCAGTCGCCGATGCCCCGGGCCTGCTGAAGCAGGCTCACGTGCCCGGCGTGCAGCAGGTCGAAGCAGCCGCCCGCGGCCACCACCGTGCCGCCCGCCGCCCGCACGCGCCGCGCCAGCTGCAGGGCGTCCGCCGCGGGGGCACCGGAGGGAGGGGCCGCGGAGGACGGGACGGCCGTGACGGCGCGGGCCCCGCCTTCGGCGACGTACCGGGTCGCGGCCGCCACGGCCCCCTGCACGGCCTCCGCCGGCAGCGCGCCGTCGCCCAGCAGCCCGGCCGCCGTCGCGGCGAAGCAGTCACCGGCCCCGCACGCGTCACCGCTGTGCTGTGCGGCCGCGGGGACGAGCATGGGGCCGTCGCCCTGGGAGAGCAGGGCGCCCCGCCGGCCCAGGGTCACCGCCACGCACACCGCCCGCCAGCGCCGCACCAGCTCCGCCGCCGTCCGCGCCACCGCGCCGAGCGCCTCGCCGTCGTCGTCCGTGCCGCCCCCGGCGAACCGGCGGGCCTCCTCGCCCGTGGGCGTCACCAGGCGCGCGCCCGGCACGGGCGGGCGGCCGCGCGGATGCGGGTCCCACACCAGCGCCGCGTGCGGAGCGAGCGCGGCGAGCACGTCCCGCAGCACCTCCGCGGTGCCCCGCGCGTAGTCGGACACCAGCACGACGGGCGCCTCGGCCAGGGCCCGGCGGGCCCGCTCCGTACCACCGGCCGCCCGGCCCTCGCCCCGGTCCAGCCGCACCACCGGCCGGCCGCCCGCCATCACCCGCGTCTTCTCCGCCAGCGGTCCGTCCAGCGGCAACGCAACGATCGTCACCAGCGGTTCGAGCAGCGCCCGCACCTGCCGGCTCGCCGCGTCCGTGCCCAGCGGGGCGACGAGCGTCACGGCCCGGCCCGCCCGCGCCGCCAGGAACGCGGCCAGCGCCGCGCCCCCGGGGCGCAGCAGCTCCCGGCAGCCGTCCAGCACGGGCACCGGCGCGTCCGGCGCGAGCCGTTCCGCCGTGCCGACCAGGTCCCGGTCGAGCAGCGCGTCACCGACGACCAGCAGCGGAGTCCCGTCACTCATGAGGCGTCCCCTTCACGGGCGTTGTCGGACGGCGCCGGGTGCGGTGTCCGGTCACGGACCGCAGCCGAGCGCCGTGTCGAAGGCGTCGCACATCATGTGCACCGCCACCAGGTGCAGCTCCTGGACGGTCGCCGTGGTGGCGGCCTCCACGCACAGCCGCTCGTCGCCCGCCTCCGCGAGCGGGTTGGGCGCGGGACCGGTCAGCGACCACACGGCCGCGGCGGCCTCGCGCCCCGCCGCGGCCGCCCGCAGCAGATTGGGGCTCGCCCCGCTCGTCGACAGCAGGATCAGCACGTCCCCGGGCCGGGCGTGCGCCCGCACCTGACGGGCGAACAGCTCGTCCGCCCCGTAGTCGTTGACGATGGCCGTACAGCT
>NZ_JAIXMK010000206.1:0-7484 GCF_020328095.1 Streptomyces sichuanensis | reverse complement strand
GTGGCCTCGCCGACCACGCCCGGGACATACTGCACCCCCTGCTGGTCGTGGCGCGCGGGCTGCGCGTCCTGGCGGCCGGCGGGCGGCGGCGGTGGCAGCAGCTGCCCGGCGACCGGCGCGGCCCCACACTGCTCCTGGTGGCCTCCTGCACGGTCATCGTGGCGCTGCTCCCGCACGGGCCGACGTTCGCCACGGCGGCCCTGATGGCGGCGGGCGCCTGGGCCGGGCGCGAACGCGTCCCGCCCGAGGGGGAGGACGACCGCGGCGGGACCGAGGACGCCCGGCTGCAGGCGGTCTACGAGGCGCTGGTGCCCTACTTCTCCGACCCGCAGGACCCCGCGCCGCTCTACGAGCACGGCGGCGACCGGCAGCGGGCCTTCGAGGACCACGCCTTCGACGGGCAGGGGCGGCTGACGGCCCTGCGGCTGCGCTACCCCGGCTACTTCACCGACGGGGAGCCCGCCGCCCGGGCGAGGATCGAGCAGCTGCTGTACCTCAAGGCGGGGCGGGGCCGGGAGTACCGCTTCGACTGGGACGAGGCCACCAACCGGCTGACCCTGAGCGCCCTGCCCCCGCTGCCCACCGACGTCTGGGCCCAGCGCTTCGTGACCGCGCCCGGCGAGACGGTCCTGGGCTTCACGGACGCCACCACCGTGCAACGGACCCTGCCCGTGACCGACGGCGGCGGAACGCGGGACGCCTCCCCCGTCCTGTGGCGCACGGGGCGGCGCTCCACCGAGCCGCACCTGCTGGCCCTGGGCCGGCCGGGCAGCGGCACCACGACGCTGCTGCGCTCGGTGGCCGTGCAGGCGCTCCAGTACGGCGACGTCGTGGTGGTGGACGGCGGCGGCACCGGCGAGCACGCCTGCCTGGCGGGCCGGCAGGGCGTGCTCGCCGTCGAGTCCGCCCTGCCGGGCGTCCTGGCCGCCCTGGAGTGGGCCTCGCACGAGACGCAACGACGGCTGACGGCCGCCCACGGCGCCCGGCGGCTGGGGCGCGCGCTGCCCGACGACGTCCGCCGGCCGCTGTGGATCGTCGTGGACCGCCCCGCCGCCCTGAGCCGGCTCGCCGCCGACCAGGGCCGTCCGGATCCGCAGGCGCTGCTGGAGGTGCCGCTGCAGCACGGGCGCGTGGCGGGCGTCACCGTCGCGGTGGGCGAGCAGCTCGACGCCGCCGGGCTGCTGGCCGGTCCGCTGCTCGCCCTGACCGGGGCGCGGGCGGTGCTGGGGGCCCTCGCCCACGAGGACGTGGCGCGCGCGCTCGGCGCGCCCCCGCACACCACGCCCGCCGAGGAGGTGCCGCCCGGCCGCGGCTACGTGCGGCTGGGCCCGGGCCCCGTGCTGCGGCTGCAGGTGCCGGCCACCCCCGACCCGTACGACACCGAGACGGGCGAGGCCATGCGCAAGGCGGTGCTGGACCTGCTGCCCGAGCGGGTCCTTCCGTACCTCGGCCCGGCGCCCGTGGGCCGTGAGGGGATGCTGCCGGTTCAGGCCACGTAGGTGCGCGGCATCTCCGCGGCGGCGATGGCGCCGCTCGCCACCTGGCGGGCCGCCTCGGCCAGCCGGGTGGCCGCCTCCTCGGCGACCGCGCCGCCCACGGTGAAGGGCAGCCGCACGTACCCCTCGAAGGCCCCGTCGACACCGAACCGCGGCCCGGACGGCACCCGCACGCCCAGCCGCTCGCCGGCCTCGGCGATCCGCGAGCCGGACAGCCCGCCGGTGCGCGCCCACAGCGTGAGGCCGCCGCGCGGAACGGTGAACTCCCACTCGGGCAGGTGGCGGCGGACGGCGTCCACGACGGCGTCGCGGTTCTCCCGGGTCTGGGTGCGCCGGATGTCGAGGGCCGCGTCCCAGCCGCCGGTGTTCAGCAGCCAGGCGACGGCGAGCTGGTCGACCACGGGCGTGCCGAGGTCGGCGTAGGCGCGGGCGGCGACGAGGTTGCGGATGACGTCGGGGGCGGCGCGGACCCAGCCGATGCGCAGCCCGGCCCAGAAGGACTTGCTGGCCGAGCCGACCGTGATGACGGCGTTGCCGGCGGGGTCGAAGGCGCTGACCGGCCGCGGTAGTTCGAGGCCGGGCTCCAGCACGAGCTCGGACATGGTCTCGTCGGCGACGAGCAGGGTGCCGGCCGCCCGTGCCGCCTCGACCAGCTCCCGGCGCTGCTCCTCGGGGGCGAGGGCGCCGGTGGGGTTGTGGAAGTCGGCGATGACGTAGGCCATGCGGGGGGCGGCGTCGCGCAGCACCTGGCGCCAGGCCGGCAGGTCCCAGCCGGCGAGCCGGTCGGCCATCGCGACGGGCACGAGGCGGGCACCGGCCTCGCGCATGAGCTGCAGCACGTTGGCGTACGAGGGCGACTCGACGGCGACCCGCTCGCCACGCCCGGCGATGAGCCGGCAGATCGCGGCGACGGCGCCCATGGCACCGGTGGTGACCATGATCTGCTCGGGCATCGTGGGGATGCCGCGGGCGGTGTAGCGGTCGGCGAGGGCCTCGCGCAGGGCGGGCAGGCCGGCGGGGTAGTCGCCGTGGGTGTGGGCGTAGGGCGGCAGCTCTTCGAGGGCGCCCTGGAAGGCCCGGGTGAGCCAGGGCTCGGGGGCGGTCAGGGCGGCGCAGCCGAGGTCGATGACGGAGCCGGCCGCCTCCGGCGGCAGCGGGTCGAGGGCCCGGGTGGGCAGGGGGCTGCCGGCCGGCATGGCCGTCCAGCTGCCGGCGCCGCGCCGGGACTCCAGGAAGCCCTCGCCGCGCAGCGCCTCGTAGGCGGCGGCGACGGTGGTGCGGCTGACGGAGAGGGCGGCGGCCAGCTCGCGCTCGGCGGGCAGCCGGGCGGCCACGGGGACGCGGCCCTCCAGGACGAGCAGGCGGACGCCGTCCGCGAGGGAGCGGTAGGCCGGGGTGCGGCGGGCGCCGAGCGGCGTCACCGAGGAGCGCTCGTGCTGGGATCCGAGGAGGCGTGCCAGCTGCGGCGCCCCCACCGAAGAGGTCCACTGACTCATAGTGTGCGGTCCACCTTCCCGGGATTGGCTATGGATCTAGGGAGTATCCAGTCCACAGACTGTCACGCCACAGGCCACTCGCACCACCATTGGGGAGGAATCCTTGTCTGCGCCTCGGGGATCCGGACTCGCCCGCCGTCTCGTCCAGCTGTACGGCGGGCTCGTGCTGTACGGCGTCAGCATTGCCCTGCAGTTGCGGGCGGGGCTCGGGCTGGCGCCGTGGGACGTGCTGAACCAGGGCGTGTCCCGGCACACGGGCCTGTCGATGGGTACGGTCACGATCGCCATCGGTGCGCTGGTGCTCCTGCTGTGGATCCCGCTGCGGCAGCGCCCCGGGCTCGGCACGGTCTCCAACGTCCTGGTGATCGGCCTGATGGTGGACGCGACGCTGCGGGTGGTGCCGGCGCCGCCCGGAGCGCTGTGGGTGCGGATCCCGCTGCTGCTCTTCGCGGTCGTCCTGTGCGGACTGGCCACCGGGCTCTACATAGCGCCGCGTTTCGGCCCGGGACCGCGCGACGGGCTGATGACCGGCCTGCACCGCCGGACGGGGCGCTCGGTGCGGCTCGTGCGGACCTGCATCGAGGTCCTCGTCCTGGCGACGGGCTTCGTGCTGGGCGGCACGGTCGGCGTGGGCACGGTGCTGTTCGCGGTGGGCATCGGACCGCTGGCGCAGTTCTTCCTGCGGTTCTTCGAGCTGCCGGAAGCGGCCCGGAAGGAGGCCGCCGAGGAGCCCGCGAAGGAGCGCACGAACGTGCCGGAACGGGCGCTTCCGGCCGAACCCGTCCACGAATGCCCGGACCCGGTTTAGGTCTCAAACACGCGGGCCGGTAGTGTACGCCTCTGAACCACCGGACGGACCGTTACTGCGCGTTCAAGCAGCAGAAACACAGGGTGACATCTGTTGCCAGATGTGACAAAACGGGCGCTGGTGGGTACAACAAGGGGCGGCACGACGGGCGACGCATGTCCCTCAACGGGGAATCTTCACCGCCGACCGGACGTTGACCGGATGACGACGACAGCGACACCTGTCCTGTGGGCGACAAGCCCGGGAGGCACGATTCATGAGTGAGCGAGCTCTCCGCGGCACGCGACTTGTGGTTACCAGCTACGAGACCGACCGCGGCATCGATCTGGCACCGCGCCAGGCGGTGGAGTACGCATGCCCGAACGGCCATCGATTCGAGATGCCGTTCTCGGTAGAGGCGGAGATTCCGCCGGAGTGGGAGTGCAAGGCGTGCGGCGCCGTGGCACTCCTGGTGGACGGCGACGGTCCTGAGGAGAAGAAGGGCAAGCCTGCGCGTACGCACTGGGACATGCTCATGGAGCGGCGCACCCGCGAGGAGCTGGAGGAGGTGCTGGCCGAGCGGCTGGCCGTCCTGCGCTCCGGCGCCATGAACATCGCCGTGCATCCGCGGGACACCCGCAAGTCCGCCTGACGGCGGACGCACGACAAGCACGACAAAGGGCCCGGGCCACTGCTTCCTGAGCAGTGGCCCGGGCCCTTTCGTGCGCTTGCCGCCTTGCGCCCCTGCCGGCGCGGCGTGCGCCCTCGCTACCGCGGCAGCTGCGGCCCGTCCGGGCGCCGGGCGGGCGGCTCGTCCTCGCGGACCACCTCGCCCTGGACGACCTTGCCGTCCGCCTGGTGCATGCGCGCCTGCTGGAAGGCGTCACCGAGCGGGCCGGGCGCGTAGCCGTTCAGCCGGCGCCCCACGGTCTTGCGCAGCAGGGCCCGGGTCGGCGGGAAGAGGCAGAGCAGGCCGGCCACGTCGGAGAGCAGGCCCGGCACCATCAGCAGCAGCCCGCCCAGCATCGTCAGGGCGTTCCCGCCGCTCTCGCCGGGCGCCGGGGCGGGGGCCGCACCCGGGGTGGTCTGCAGGGACCGGGTCAGGCGCTGCCAGGCCCGCCGGCCCGCCCGCTTGATCACGTACGAGCCGGCGACGACGCCGGCCACCAGCAGGGCGAGGACGGTCAGCCCGCCCGCCGCCCCGGCGACCAGCGTCAGGAGCCAGACCTCCAGCACGACCCAGGCGGCCACGGCGAGGGGAAGGAACCGGCGGGTCCGGCCGCGCGCCGGCGGCCGGTTCCTGGGGGTCTGCTGCTGCGCTCCGAACGTCATGCCTCAAGTGTGCCCGGACGGCGCCGGAAGGGCCGGAGCGGGTTTACCCGGCCCTTATCGGTCGCGGCCGATGACCTTGGCGGCCCGGGAGCCGATCCCCCAGGACGTGACGCGCCACAGGGCCTCCGCGACGATGTCGCGGCTCATCTTGCTGTCGCCCAGCTCGCGCTCGACGAAGGTGATGGGGACCTCCACCACGTGGAACCCGGCCTTGACGGCGCGCCAGGCCAGGTCGACCTGGAAGCAGTAGCCCTGGGAGGCCACCTCCTCCATGCCCAGCCCCTCCAGCGTCTCGCGACGGAAGGCGCGGTAGCCGCCGGTCACGTCCCGGATGGGGACGTCGAGCATGAGGCGGGAGTAGGTGGAGCCGCCGCGGGAGAGGAACTCGCGGGACCGGGGCCAGTTGACCACCCGGCCGCCGGGCACCCAGCGCGAGCCGAGCACCAGGTCGGCGTTCTTGAGCGCGGTGAGCAGCCGGGGCAGCTCCTCAGGCTGGTGGGAGCCGTCGGCGTCCATCTCCACCAGCACGCCGTAGCCGTTGTCCAGGCCCCAGCGGAAGCCGGCCAGGTAGGCGGCGCCCAGGCCCTCCTTGCCCTTGCGGTGCAGGACCTTGACGTGGTCGTCCTCGGCCGCCAGCTCGTCGGCGAGCTTTCCGGTGCCGTCCGGGCTGTTGTCGTCGGCGACGAGGACGTGCGCCTCCGGTACGGCCTCCCGCACCCGGGCGACGATGGGCTTGATGTTCTCCGCCTCGTTGTAGGTCGGAATGATCACCAAGGTCGTGCCGAGCGGACCGTATCTCCGCTGACCACCGTCGTTCACTTCTGACCCTTCTTGTCCACTATGTCGTCCGGCCGTACCCGACGGCCGATCAGGACTGCGGCCGCGCAGGACAGAAGGCCCACCATAGCGAGCGCCCATTCGGGTGCCGCACCGACGCGGTCGGCGACGGTGGTGCCGTCGCGCAGCGGGATGCGCGCGGTGATCACGTCGCGGGTGAACTCCTCGCTGCGCTGCAGCACCTTCCCGTCGGGGGCGACGACGGCGCTGATGCCGCTCGTCGCGGCGGTGACCACGGCCCGGCCGTGCTCGACCGCCCGCAGCCGGGACATCGCCAGCTGCTGCTCGGGCTGGCCGGTGCGGCCGTAGGTGGCGTTGTTGGTCTGGACGACCAGGGCCCGGGCACCGGCCCGCACGGTCTCGTGCACGATCTCGTCGTAGGCGACCTCGAAGCAGATCACGTCGCCGAGCCGGGCGGGGCCGACCTGGAGCAGTCCGGTGCGGTCCCCGGGGTAGAAGTCGCGGGGGACGCGCTGCAGCCGGGAGATGACCTTGCTCAGCTGGGCGCGGAAGGGCACGTACTCGCCGAACGGCACGGGGTGCTGCTTGGCGTAGGAGGCGCCGGGGCCGGTCCGCGGGTCCCAGACGATGCCCTTGTTGTCGATGTAGCCCCGCTTGCCCGGGTGGTCTATGAGGGCGCCGACGAGGACCGGCACGCCCACGGCCCGGACGGCCTCCTCGATCCGGTCGTACGCCTCGGGGTACTGGAAGGGGTCGAGGTCGGAGGAGTTCTCCGGCCAGATCACCAGGTCCGGCTTCTTCGCCTTGCCGGCCCGGATGTCGCGGGCGAGCTCCAGCGTGGCGTCGACGTGGTTGTTGAGGACCATCAGCGGGCGGCCGAGGAAGTCCATGCCGGGCTTCTCCACGTTGCCCTGGACGATCGCGATGTCCACCGTGTCGTCCGCCTCCGTGGGCACGGGCACGGCGTACCCGGCCACGACGACGGCGCAGGCCAGGGCCAGCGCCCCCGCACCGGGCAGGGCCGCCCGCAGGCTCCGCGGGCCGGTGCGCAGCCGGTGGGCGGCCGGCGCGGCCCAGGCCAGCAGGGAGCCCGCGAGGGCGACCGCGAAGGTCACCAGCGGGGCGCCGCCGAGGGCGGCGAGCGGGGTGAAGGGGGAGCCGGTGTTGGCGAAGGCGAGCCGTCCCCAGGGGAAGCCGCCGAAGGGCACCCGGTCACGGGCCCACTCCTGGGCCACCCACAGGCACGCCCCCCACAGCGGCCACAGGGGCAGCCGCGAGGACAGCGCGAGCCCGGCGCCGAGGACGGCCAGGAAGAGCGCCTCGACGACCGACAGGCCCAGGACCGCGTCGTAGCCGACGACGTGCAGCCAGCGCAGCAGGACGAAGAAGAACGGCAGCCCGAAGGCGAAGCCGGTCCAGGCGCCCTGCCGGGCGGTGCGGCCGCGGGTCAGCAGCGCGAGCGCGGCCACGGCGGCGGCCGACAGCGGCCACAGGCCGTACGGGGGGAAGGCGGCGGCCAGCGCCAGGCCGCCGAGGGCGGCGAGGGCGGTGCGGGGCGCCTCGCGGCGGGCGAGG